>CAYSGX010000020.1:0-3071 GCA_964430605.1 uncultured Chitinophagaceae bacterium | reverse complement strand
CACAGAAGGTGCCATGAAACTGGCAAAGCGCGTTACCGGCAGAACAGAAATTATTTACTGCAAAAATTCTTATCACGGCAGCACACAAGGCGCATTAAGCGTTATGGGCGATGAATATTTTAAGAACGCTTTTCGCCCGCTGTTGCCCGATACTAAAATGATTCGTTATGGCAACACCGAAGATTTAAAAAATATTTCTTCAAAAACAGCCGCAATAATTATTGAAGCAGTACAAGCCGAATCGGGCGTAACTGTTCCTGAAAATAATTATCTGGATAAAATGAGATCTCAATGCGATAAACATGGCGCGCTGATGATTCTTGATGAAATACAAACAGGCTTTGGGCGCACCGGAAAACTGTTTGCTTTTCAGCATACCAACACAATACCCGATATTTTATTACTGGCAAAAGGCATGGGCGGTGGCATGCCCATCGGGGCTTTTATTTCTTCTGCTGAAAACATGAAACAGCTTACACATAATCCCGTGCTGGGGCATATCACTACTTTTGGCGGGCATCCTGTAACCTGCGCTGCCGGCAAAGCCACATTAGAAGTTTTGCTTGCCACCAAAATGTATGAAAGTGTTGCTGAAAAAGAAAAAATATTTTTAGAAAAATTACAACATAAGTTCATCAAAAAAGTAAACAGCAAAGGGCTGTTAATGGCAGTTGAATTTGATAGCTTTGAAACCAACAAAAAAATTATTGATTGTTGTATTGAAGCAGGATTAATTACCGATTGGTTTTTGTTTGCACCACATTGTATGCGCGTTGCACCGCCATTAATTATTACCGAAGCGGAAATACATGAAGCCTGTACTATAATTTTGCAAGCTATAGATAAAGTATGCGGAAAATAGTTTTCATCTTATTTATTGCGGTTGCTTTTCAGGCTTGTAAAAAAGAACCTTTCACTTTGTTGTGGAATAAAGTATCGACTGATACACCTCATAATTTATATTCCATAAATGTATCAGCCGACACTTTAATTGTTTTTGGTGGAGCCACCTTTGAAGAAGGGGTGCAATCAAAAATTTATATGCCCACCAGCGAAATTATTACTACAAGCATTATTGCACCAAAAGTTATTTATGCAAGTTCTTTTATTAATGCCGAAAAGGGCGCGGCTTGTGGCTACGATGGTAAAATTTACGTTACCGATAATAGCGGCAATAATTGGAATCTGTTGCAAACCCCGTCCTGGCGTGCATTGCAGGATATTGAATACAAATACAATTGGGGTGTGGCAGCAGGAGGCTTGGGCAATAAAGGCGCTATACAAGTAAATTATTTACCCGATTGGCAATGGAACGAAATTTTGTTTGACAGTGAATTAAAAGCAGTAGCTATTACCGATTCTGCAACTGCTTTTGTAGTAGGCAACGGTATTGTTTTAAAAACTACCGACCGGGGCATTTCCTGGAATGCCATAGAAATTGCAGGCGATATGTTTACCGATATTCAGTTTGTAAATGATAAAACAGGATATATATTGGGCTACTCGGGCTTGTTGTTTAAAACCACAAATGGCGGCAAAAACTGGCAGCAAATAAAAATTCAGAAAGGAAGAATTATTAACAGAGGCTACTTCAACACGATACATTTTTACAACGAAAATGATGGATTCATTGCGGGCAATAATGGCGTAATATTAAAAACTACCGATGGTGGCAAAAATTGGCAACAAGCCAATTATCCTCATACTACTGACTTCTATGATATTTGGTATAATGCAACAACCAAAACAGGCTATGCTTGTGGCAGCAATGGCACATTAATTCAATTCAGCTATTAAACTATTTATTAGCGCTGTTATCATTACTGAAGTTATTTCCTTTTTTCAATGCGTCATACACCACTTGCATAATATCGGTGCGAATATTATTTGTAGCTAATTTATTATTAGCAGCATCGGGATGCACACGATTAGAGAGAAACACATATACCAACTGATGTTGTGGGTCGGCCCAGGTGCAGGTGCCTGTAAAACCGCTATGCCCAAAGGTTTGCCATGAAGCATCTTTTGCAGTGGGGTTTGTTTTAGTGCTGTCCGGTTCAGGTTTATCAAAGCCCAAGCCTCTTCTGTTTTCAGGTATTTGGGTTTTGGTAAACAAATCAATTGTTTCAGGCTTTAAAAATTGCCTGCCTGCATAGCTGCCTTTGTTCAAAAGCATTTGCATAATTACTGCTACATCATGCGCATTGCTGAATAAGCCCGCATGGCCCGAAATTCCCCCCAGCATGGCGGCACCAGGGTCGTGTACATGCCCGTGAATTAATTGTTTTCTGAATAAAATATCATGCTCAGTCGGAATAATTTTTTCTTTGGAAAATTTTTGCAGCGGACGATAGCCGATAGTATTCAAACCCAGTGACACATAAAAATTTTCAGCCGCATAAGCATCTATCTTTTTTTCAGCTACCGCTTCTATTATTTCAGGCAAAATATAAAAACCCAAATCGCTGTATTTATACTCGGGCTTCTTTTCTACTTTAACGTTGTAAATAATATCATAGATAGTATCATACAATGCAGGTTTAGTAAACATGCTGTCGGCAATTTGCACTTCAAAACCTTTTGCTCCATAGAGCCTAAACCACCGGCTGCGTTGCGCTACAGAGGTATAGTTGGTATAAAAAGGAATCCAGCCGGGCAATCCCGATTGATGCACCAACATATCTTTCAGCCTTACATTACTTATGGTATTTTTCTTCGGAAGTGTCAGGTAGTTGCCAATAGATTTGTCTAATGCTATTTTTTGTTCGTCATACAATTTCATTACCGACAATGTAGTAGCGGCAATTTTTGTGATAGAAGCTATATCGTAAATATCACTGTTGCTTACTTTGGCGGCATTGCTTTCGTAAGTATGATTGCCAAAAGATTTATGGTAAAACACCTTGCCGTCTTTTGCAAAAAGTATCTGGCAGCCGGGTGTCATTTTTTCCGTTAAGGCATAGTTTACAATGGAATCTATTTTCAGCAAATCATTTGAGGCAATACCCGCTTCTTCGGGTATGGTATATTTCAGCCTGAAATTATTTGGTGTGGCAATGCCCGAATTAAAT
>CAYSGX010000019.1:0-16687 GCA_964430605.1 uncultured Chitinophagaceae bacterium | reverse complement strand
GCAGGTAACACGGATATTGCGTTAGGGGCAAGTTTAACATTATGACCGACTGGATAGATATAATATGGGCTGACAGTTATATTGGAGACAAATTTTCCCCCCTCTGGTAGCCTCCGCTACAACTTAAAATGAAACCATAGCATCCGCCAAGAAGATTGTATAATTTTAGACGTATGAATAGAAAGATATAAAAGGTAAAACAGGAATTACTTATCTTGAAAATAATGAGCAATATGAGCGGATGCTACTACCAGTGGGGGAACCGCCCAATAGTATATATTACCTTTTCGTCATTCTGGAAAAAAACTTTCACATTGCTGGTTTCAGAGCAAAACTCAACTGCCTGACAAAAAACTTTTACAACAAAAATTACACGGATTGTTTGACAATGAAACAGACGAAAAATAGAGCCACCACTGCTAACATAACGGACACCGCAACATACAGACAACCTAAGCAACAAGAACAACTATCACCGACCTTGAGGCCGGATAGTTTCTGACGAGTAAGAATACGTTAATTGTCGTACTGCTTCATCAAACGGAATAGTCCTAAATTGCGCAACAAAAAAGCGGAACAGACACCATTCAAAAAAACGACCTTACCTGTTGCGGGATTTTTTTTACAGGGGCGAAACCGAAAAGCCAAACGAGTAGGATTTGACAATCTAAACACAAAAATAAAATGAAGAAAATATTACTTTCAGGTATTTTGGCAATAATGATTGCTTTTACCGCAAATGCACAACAATGGACACAGATAGGCTACATGATAGTTAACGGAGATACGGTGCGTGGCAGTGAAACAAGAGCCATAAAAGGATTTGTCAATGATGTATATGCTTGCACTATTAAAGGGCTTTTCAAAAGTACTGATAATGGCGATAACTGGAACAATATAACATCCGGCAATACTACGGTGCAAAGTGAAAAGATGGTAAGCATATTGGTTGCAAGCAATGGTAATATATTTTTAGGAACAGATAACAAATTGTTTAAAAGCATTGATGGAGGAAGTACATGGAGTACGTTTTCTAGTTTGCCGGATTCTACAAAATTCTGGGATATTGAAGAGATAAACGGAACTATTGTTGCCGCCTACACCAAAGGAAGCGCAGCAGGCGTGTATTACTCTGGCGACTATGGTACTACTTGGAATACAGCCACAGGTATAAGCAGTCAGGTGCGCTATTTTTTTGCTGATGGTTCCAATCTATTTTTGGGTGGCACAGCTAACGGAGTTTATAAAAGTACCGACAATGGTCAAACATGGGCTACAGGCACAGGATTTCCTGCAAATGCTGGAATATGGAACGTGGAAAAGCAAGGCAATAAACTGTTTGCTTCCTCGGTTGGAGCGAAAGGTTTGTTTTCAAGTACCGATAATGGTGCTACATGGGATAGTGCTGCTGTCAGCTTTTTTGCCGATGCGTTTTGTCAGATTTTCGGAATGAAGGCGAACAGTTCGATAATTGTTGTGGCTAATGACGGAACAGCCACAATCGGTTGCGATGTTGCCTTTCGTATATCAACCGACAATGGAAACACCTGGACTACTTTTGAAACAGGATTGAGTACCGCTAATCCCTCTTTTTATTTCCCAACTTTAGGAAAGAATGCTGACGGAAGTCTTATGTTTACTATACGGAATAACGGAACGGACGTATATCGTTATGGTTCGGTAATCACCTCTGTAAATAATTTTTCAACAAACTCACTGCCAATTTCTATTTATCCTAATCCCGCAAAAGAAAGCGTAATTATCAGCAATCTGCCAAGCGGTTCAACATTGAGCGTTACAGACATTACGGGGAAAGTTGTTTACAGTTCAGTAATTACAAACGAGCAGACAACAACCATTAATACAACAGACTTTACAAACGGAATTTACCTAATCCGCATAGACAACAACGGAAATGTTGCCAACAGGAAATTGGTTGTAAACAAGTAAGATATTCATAAAGTCCCCCACTTAGTAGCTTGCGCTACTAAAATAAAAACCATAGAGTCATAGCGTCCGCTAAGAAGATTGTATAATTTTAGACATATGAACAGAAAGATATAGATATAAAAGATAAAACAGGAATTACGTATTTTGAATAATAATGAACAATATGATCGGACACTTCATAAAGTTGTGGGTAGTAGCGGAAGCTGCTATCAGTGGAGAGAGCCAATTATGCTGAAATTGAGTGTGGTGGAATAGCCAAATGAATGGCTCAAACCCTTTGATTTAGATTGTCATAATTATTAAATGAAAATTTGAAATTGTACTGTAACACATCCTTTTCGGTGCATTGAAATGATATGATTATGACTATCAATTTTATACTCGGGTCTGTTTTGATAATCTATACTGATTTTTGCCTTGTGGCCTTTAATTAACCAGTTCATGCCCACATCAAAAACATCCATCGAGTGGCCATTTAAACGATTAAACGAGGCATGAGTATAACTTGCATAAGGCATTAGCTGTCCGCCTTTTTCACCCAATAATTTTTTGGGCAATAAAAAACCAAACTGTGTGTACACTACTTGCCCCGTGCCAAACATAGGGTAGCTGTTTCCATAAGCAGTTGCCGAAATTAAATCGGTAGCGCTGGTTCCGTTAGCAGGATTCATAATGCCGTTGTAGCGCAAATAATTTTTTCCGTAGTGGGTATTAAAGTAGCCTGCATAAGCCGAAATGGCAGTTCCTTTTTCTTTATTCAATGGCAGGTCTAAATAGCTTTCGGCACATAGCAACACCATATTGCTAAAAGAGGTATCACCTCCAAATTTTTCATACCACATAGCATCTTTCTGAAAAATAAATCCACCCCCAATATTAAATACCTTTTTGTTGCCCAAATAAGTGCCTGCCATGTAGGGCGTGGTATGGGGTTCGTGTTCAAAAAACTGATACATTAAGTTGCCCTGATATTGCAACGTATGTTCAACGGGAGAAAAGGCGGCATCCGCAGCAATGGCAGGAACAACATTGCCGTTAGAGGTAATGGGAAAAGGGTCGCTCAATATCAACCTATAATCAAATTTCCATAGCTGACCTCTGGCATATACACTAAGTTTTCGCGAAAACTCATCGGTTTGGTCAACCGTAGCTTGGGCAAACACGGGCACATCTAAAGTCATAATAGAGCTGACACTTGGTTGTGAAAATCTTGACAGTCCATTGGCAATAGTTAAGCCTGCACCCACTTTAAGTTGGTTGGCTCCGGTTATTTTATATTCACACAAGGCATCGTGAAAGAATGAATTTAATTTTCTGTTGCCAGAATTACTGTTGAATTGTGAGTTGAAATTATTCATGCCAAACTGAAAGTATAAAAACACTCTGTCGGTAACTTGGCTAAACATTTGTATGCGGGTTCTGCGCAAACCAATATCAAACGTGTTAGCTTTTTCTTTTCCTTGCACAGTAGTACCATGATTGCTTTCGTTAAAACGCAACCATGTTTGGTTAGAAAAAGTAACCTGAAAATAGTGTGTACCCTCTTCATTAAAATTAAATTTTATAGCGTCTTTCTCCTTCCATACTTTTTTTTCTCCTTCAGTTTTGTTGTCTTGAGCAACTAATGTTTTTATAGCGGTACATAAAAAAACAAACAAGCACATGATTGTATGTCGGTTCATTTTAAAAATAGTTTTTAATGAATAAAACCTTCTGATGACTTAGACAGTTATAAACCACCGGAAACAACCTTTTTCACATGCACGGCATGTTCGTGTTTCGATAATTTTTTATGCTGTTCCAATCCTTTGATTTCAAAACTACCACCTTCATGCTCATAGTCGTGTTTATACTGATGTAAATTTTCCAACACGGTATGGTCAACAATATTACAGTTGTCAAAATCGAGAATAATTTTTGCTTGCTTAGGCAACTCGTCTAATTTCTTTTTAAGCTGAATAAAGTTTACGAAAACAGCAGAGTGAAAAACATCTACCTGATATACATTTTTTTCAGGTTGGTCAACCCTAAAAATAGGTTTGAAAGCAGATTTAAACGGCAAGCCGAAATATAAATGCACCAGGAACTTGGTAAATATACCTGCGCCAATACCCAACAATAAATCGGTAGCCAGTGTAACAATAATGGTAACTAAAAAAATCAACAACTGTTCTTTGCCCACCATGTAAGTTTTGAAAAACTCTTTAGGCGAAGCCAAACGATAGCCCGTGAATATGAGCATGGCCGCCAGTGCTGCCATAGGTATTTGGTGAATGAGCATAGGGAAGAACGCCACAAATATTAACAGGAACATACCATGAAAAACATTGCTCCACCACGTTTTAGCGCCATTATTAATATTGGCCGAAGAGCGCACAATTTCAGAAATCATAGGCAAGCCACCCACCAAGCCCGCTAAAGTATTACCCACACCCACGCCTAATAAATCACGGTTCATGTTCGATTTTCTTTTGAACGGGTCGAGCGTATCAATAGCCTTGCTGCTCAATAACGACTCTAAACTTCCTACCAAAGCAAACATAATAATGTACTTAACAGAAGTGCCCGAAAATATTTGAGAAAAATCGGGAAAGGTAATAGCGCTAAACATATTGTCGGGCAGGGTAACCAAAAACTTAGGCCCAATAGTATATTCGTGGCTATCTAAGAAAAGATACTTGTGTTCGTGCTGCAAATCGAAATACATGCCCATAGGAATAGCCGTAAGAATTACCACCAGCGGAGCAGGAATCATTCTTATATACTTGTTCTTAATTAAAGGCAGCGTAAATAATATGAGCAGCGAAACAAATCCTATAATGGCAATTTCAGGATTCATGGTTGAAATACTATGCGGTATTTCGGCTAACAGATGTAAGGCTTCTTTACCTTCCGGCTTCACGCCCAGCATGGTATGAATTTGTTTCGATGCAATAATAATTCCTATAGCCGCCAACATGCCATGCACGGCAGCCGATGGAAAAAAATCGCCCAGCACTCCAAGTTTCAGCAACCCAAAAAATATTTGCACAATACCTGCCACTACTACTACCGCAATAGCCAGTTTGTAGCCCATTAACGGGTCGCCTTTACCCAGTTCTTCAACTGCGCCTAAGGCAATCACAATTAAGCCTGCCGCAGGGCCTTTAATAGTTAGGTTAGAGCCACCAAAAAACGAGACCGCCAAGCCGCCAATAACGGCAGTAAAAATGCCTGCAATGGGCGGAAATCCCGATGCCATAGAGATGCCCAGACAAAGCGGCAGTGCAATTAAAAAAACCAGGAACCCTGAAAGCATATCGCTTTTCCAGTTTTCTGTTAAACCGGCTATGCCGTTTTTTGGAATTAAAATGTTGTTTGTTTTCATATTGTTTGTTTGAAAATTTTAAGCGGATTTTAAAGATGTTTCGTGATAAGTTTTTACATGCGGCCCTAAGAACAGCCGGGCATAAACGCGCACTAATGAAATGCCGCCCATTACAAAGCTCATGGCATTGAAGAATGCTAAAAAGAACTGGTCTTCATGTATATGGCTGAAAATTAAATCTTCGCCAATGAATGAAGCGGTAACAGGAAAACCCATTAAGCCCAGACAGCTAATTAAAAATGCGGTTGACATTTTAGGGTGCTCATAGGCATGGCCATAATATTGGTTCAGGCTGAAAAATTCAGGCTCCAGTTTTTTCAGTTTTTCGAGAATATAAAAGCCGGCAACCGCGGCAATGCTAATTCCCGATAAATACAAAGCGGTATGATGAAAATCGAAATGTTCATTAAAAGAAACGGCCAGTGCAATCCATAAATGATTAAACACCACCAGCAGCCATGCCAAACGCGGATACTTTCTTTCAGAAAAAGATTTCAGCACCATTACCAACCCGATAAAAGAAAATAAATAAGGCAGCAACCGATGAACCGCATGAGGTATTTTTTCTTCGAGCAGAAATAATATCACACCAATTATAAAAGAAGGAACAAAGTAAAAAAACACATTTCTATAAGTTAGAAAGTCTAATCTCTTTCCAAGTTTTTTAAGTGGCGTAAAAATCAGTTTATTGGTAATAGTATCTAAGTACCATTCTTTTAAACTCAGCATGTAAATGGTGTATTCTATTCTTTTCTGAAAAGAATCTTCAACAGAAGCATCGCGCTGTTTGAAATGATAAAATTGCTCTTTGATTAAGTAGGTTACTACCGATGGGGAAATTAATAAATGATAAGTTCTTAAAAACGCGTTGCCCGCAAAATGAACTAATGCGATAGCGCCCCAGCCTAAAGCAATTTCAATAAATATTAAACCAATTTGTGCAATGGAAGCATAGGCAATTTGTGTTTTAACAGAAGACTGCACCCTGCCTATAGCCGAGGCTGCCATGGCAGTAGTTAACCCCAGCAAGCCGATTAGTATTCTTACAAAAACCTGATGTTCCCAAAAAGGGTAAGTTCTCAATAATAAAAACACCCCAAAATGAACCGATAGCGAACCATAAAAAATAGCGCTGGAAGGTGTAGGCCCTTCCATAGCACGAGGCAGCCACGATGAAAAAGGCAACTGTGCCGATTTTGCCGCAGCAGCCAACAGTATCATTAATGAGATGAATAAACCTATTGCTGAGTGTTGTGCCAAATGTTCGTGTACCAATTCATAATTGTTCAGCTTTAAGAAAGTAATGTTCTCGTGCCACAAGTGATGGCTGGCCCACATAGCCAGTAAAATTCCTACATCGCCAATTCTGTAAATAGAAAAAACTTTAAGTGCATTTCTTACAGGCAGGTAACGGTCGCGATAAAAAGCGATTAACAGAAAAGAAGAAATACCCAGTATTTCCCAGCCTATAAAAAGCGTTTCGAAGTTGCCCGAAAAAATGGTGATGTTATAGCCTAAATAGAAAAGCAAAATGGTATTGAAAAAACGCTTGTAACCGCTTTCGCGATGCAAATAATAACGGCTGTAAATAGTAATTAAAAAAGTGAGGAGTGAGCCGACAAATAAATACACAGCAGTAATCTTATCGAAGAAAAAATCTATCAGAAATTCATACTCTTTGTTTTTGTAAACAGAAAATTCTTTAAGATTTAAGTCGGGTGCTTGTTGGCTTAACCACACAGCTAAGAATATTAAAAAAGCTACCAGATTTATTCCGGCAGTGTAAAAGGCTATTCTCGACAGCGCCATTTCGTTTTTGGCGGGAATAAGCAAGCTTATGATTGTTCCCAGTAAAGGCACCAGTAAGAATATTTGTATAAAGGGAGTTAGTTCCATAATTATTTTTTTCAGGTTGTTTTAAAGTGACTGAATCATTAGAGATGCCATCGCTTGAAGCGATGGCATCTCTAGGTTTATCCTATTATCATAGGTTCAATATTTTCATGCTCTAATTCTATAATGCTCTCTAAACTTTGTGTTACTTTAATGTGCTGCTTAACAGGCTCATAAAGCATAAAAGCGCCATTCTTAAATACATGAAAAGTTTTGTCTTCGGGGTTTATGGCAACTAAGTGTATCCATTCGTTTATAAACCATTGATAAGTCGTTTCATTTTTTTGGATTACCTGCAATACCACTTCAGGAAAATGTTCTACAATTACAAGCAGGCGCATGGGGTCGTGTATCTCAATCATTTGTTGTGGCAAGCCCGGGCGCAAATCGCCATCGGCACCATTGGCTACGCCAATTAACCCCAATACATTATGAGGCAATTTTGAACCTGCACCTAACTTTTGATTATCAACTCTGGAGAAATAATATTCCAAATTAATGCCTCCACAAACCGGAGCTACCGCGTTTAAAATATTCAGCAAATATTTTCCTTCGGGGTCAATTTCATAATTGAAAGAATTTAAGAATGCCCTTCTGTCTAAAAACAAATGATTATTTAACTCTCTTCTGCCTACAATGCACAAAGTATTGGTGGCATGGTTGTATTCGGGGCGAGGCTCAAATAACGATACTGAACGAAGCTTAATTTTTTCATGAATTTTTTCAACGCTCATGCGAGTGTTCATCATCACAAATCTTCTGGCTCTTTCTTTGGCATTGTAGTTTAACGCTACAGAAAAGGAGTGTTGGTTTTTTTTGTGATGCAGTTTGTTTTCTTCCAAAAGAATTTCTTCATCAAAATATTCTATTTCATCTCTGGTGGTATCGTGCAGCGCTCCAATAAACTGGGTACTTTCAGGAATAAGGATATTCCTTTCGGATAAAATTTTTCTAACCGCTTTATGATTAGCCATAAATGCTAAAACACGCCCGTTTACCGAACCCGGACGACCTGAACAAGCGCCACAATCATAGCCCGCATAGTAAGTGTTGTTTACACTACTGGCGCCATGCCCCACTACATAAACCAAAGGCGCAAAGTTGTTTACCAAGCCGATACTTTTCAATAAGCCTTCTACCCTGCCGGCCATTTCTTCTACCGTAAAGCCAACTTGTAAACCATACTCGCGATGATCAATGTTTTTGTTTTCAATAGTAAGCGTTGCATGTTTATCCATGTGGTTAAATGAATAGCTTGTAGCCGGGCTGACAGCAGGTTTGAAAATGCTGATAAACAATTTTACTGCCGACCAAAAACCTAAAGTTTGAGAAATGAACCAGCCTCCAATAAGCCCATGAGTGCGCTTGGTGAAATGCACATCTTTTTTTCGCCTGGTTTTTTTATTTTCCTCTTTTATTAAATATTCAGGAGTAACGGGTGCCGGACACGCCTTGGTGAAAAATTTGCTGTCTTCGGGCTGAAAATAAAATTCAACATTGAAAAAACCGGGAGCGCCAAAAGTTTTACAATTGTTGTCGGTTTGTTCCAGATATCTTCTTGTAGAACATTCCCTGTCATCAAGGCAAAATATGCCCTGAAACGAATGAACATTTTTTAGTTCAGGAATATTTTTGTTATGCTGAATGGTGGCTAAAACTTTGTCATAGTAAGTCCATTCATAAGCCTCTTGCCACAAAGACAGCACTTCAAAAAGTTCGCTATGGCTAACATTGGTTAGAACAGGCTCGGGCTTGTTTTCAATTCTGAAAGCCAGTGGCGACCAGTTTTCGCCAAACTTATTATCAAGCGCATCAATCTCAAGCAGCAATTCAAAAGCAATGAAATCATGTAATGAAATAAGCCGCTTATCTAATAGTGTTTGCGGATTATCTTCTATTACACTTACCATACCGCTCCAGCCGGGATGCTCAAATTGCTGGTCGAATAAATAATGCTCATAGAGCGATTCATCGCCCACCAAAATTTTCAGCAGGCTTTCAATTCTGCAAGAAGAACTGAGCAATAATTTTTTAGCGCACTTTGTTTTAAATAAACTGCTGAAACTATTGCGCTCCATTTCTTTTAATGCAGCTAAAAAACTTTTATCATGAACAGAGAAATTCCAAATGGATACACCTTGATCTAAATAACTGCCAATTATTCTGAATAAAACAGGATGCGTTTCTTTAGATAAATTTATTTTATACTGTTGCTTCCATTCATTCCGCAGCCTTCCCGCGCGGGCATGAATATTGGTATTGTAATTTTTATTCAGCAAATTTTCCTTCCAAACCTGAAATTGATTGTTGCCTTTTTTAGCGATAATGATGTTACCTAAAATCTCGTTACTTATTTTTCCTTCGGAAAATAAATTGCGGTATTCATGCAGTTGCAGGTATGTTTTATAGCCAAATATTTTAGCGGCTTCGTGTAAACCATCATGAAATTTTTTATGCTGAAAAGCGTGCAGTGTGTTATGATGAATAAAATCTTTCAGCGGGGCTTGTGATGGCAAATAATGCTTTAAATCGTGCAGCACATGATGTTCGCTAAACGAAACACTTTCGTGAGTTTTCATAAAAGTTGAATAAAAATGTAATTAGAAATAAAATGCAGCGCTATGCGATAATGTAAATTGCTTTTATAAAAGCAAATACAAAATCATTTTCCGAGAGAAAAAATACAGAAATCAAATACGCAAGTCTGCATTGAAAAGAAACAGCGCTATATGCAATAGCGATGGGCGATAAGTAAAATGCTCGCACTTAATAATTTCTTCACTGTTATGCTCAAAGGCAACCGACAGTGAAGAAGCGGTATGCGAAAAATAAATTTTTATTTGCTTCAGGAAGTTTACCGTAGTTTCGGTAAGCTCAGTTTCTGTTTCACCGGTAATGTTAAACAGAATTATTCCGCCTGCTTCGGAATGGGCGTGTTCTTTTTTGAGTTTAATTTGAGCGAAGCCTTCTTGTAAACTTCGAAAAGTATTGTTGTCAGATTTTACCGGTAATCCTAAAAAAGAACTTTGAAGGACAATGATTAATGACAATAAAACATGAAACGACTTATTAATCATTTCGGAGAATTATAGCGCAAAGTTGAATTAATAATTTCTTAATTCAAATAAAGAATCAATAATTTTTGTTAAACAGGTTAATAAATATTTTAAACATCTTTGCAAAACTTCTGAAAATATAACAATGGAATACTTAAAGCACTTTATTGACTTCTTTCTACATTTAGACGACCACCTGCAAGCTATTATTCAGGAATACGGAACCACCACTTATGTTATACTGTTCGCTATTATTTTTATTGAAACAGGCTTGGTAATCTGGCCCTTTCTACCGGGCGACTCATTACTATTTGCGGCAGGCAGTTTTGCGGCCGTTGGCTCTTTAAATATATGGCTGTTAGTATTGCTGCTTTTCATAGCGGCAGTATTGGGCGACACCGTAAACTATTATATCGGCAAAAATATGGGGCTTAAAATATTGCAGTGGAAATTTAACGGCAAGCCCATAGTGAAGCAGGAATATATTGACAAAACACATGCCTTTTATGAAAAGCACGGACCCAAAACAATTATCCTGGCAAGGTTTGTTCCCATTATACGCACCTTCGCGCCATTTGTGGCAGGCATAGGCGAAATGAGCTACGGAAAGTTTATTGCCTACAATATTATTGGCGGGGCAATATGGGTAGTTTCATTGTGCTTTTTGGGATATTTCTTTGGGCAGATTCCAATTATTAAAAACAATTTTGAGACAGTAATACTTGGTATTATTCTTATTTCGGTATTGCCTATGGTTTATGAAGTTATAAAACATCAAATGGGGAAAAAATGAGGGTGTTTGGATTAATCGGACACCCGCTTGCACATTCATTTTCAAAAAACTATTTTGCCGAAAAATTTTCCCGCGAAAAACTATATGATTGTGAGTACAGGAATTTTCCTTTAGCTACTATTGAGCAATTTCAGGATTTAATTCAGCAAGAAAAAAACTTAGCGGGATTAAACGTAACCATTCCTTATAAAGAAGCCGCAATTCCTTTGCTTACTGAATTAGATGAAGCCGCAAAAAATATTGGCGCAGTAAACACCATCAAGCTTTCATCAGGAAAAACTATTGGCTACAATACCGATTATATCGGCTTTCTGCGCTCATTAAAACCTCTACTGCAACCACATCATAAACATGCTTTAATATTAGGCACAGGTGGTTCGTCTAAAGCTGTGCAATATGCTTTATCGTTGCTGAATATTGCTTACACTTTTGTTTCGCGCGAAAAAGCCAACAATACTTTATTGTATGCCGAATTAGATAAAAATATTATTGAGAAAACAACTATTATTATCAATACCACGCCTTTAGGTATGTTTCCTGAAACAAGTGCTTGTCCCGATATTCCTTATACTTTTCTTTCTGAAAAACATTTATTGTTTGATTTAATTTACAACCCTGCCGAAACTATTTTTTTACAAAAAGGGAAACAACAAGAAACAACTGTTTTAAATGGATTTTCCATGTTGCAAATTCAGGCTGAAGAAAGCTGGAAAATCTGGAACGGGTATTAAAGTATTTGCCACAGAAGCACAGAGATTTTTGCTTTTTAATGCTATTACATTGTAGCTCATAATAAATGCGAATCAGGCTGAATCCTATCCTGAATTGAGCCGTATTATATGTATTTTTGAGCCACAATAATCTTGCGTTGAATAGTAAGTCCAATAGTATAATTAATTTCATTAAGCGCCATCAGCCGTGTTCTTCAAAAGAAATACATGAAGGTATTGATATGGTTGCAGGTTATGCAACAGTAAAAAGAATAATCTCAACACTACTTGATGATGGTTTAATTACAGCTTCGGGAAAAGGAAAATCAACTAAATATGAAATTAGTCCTTCTTACGAATTGTTTTATCCCGTTGACCTAAATGAATATTTCAATAAAGAGATTGACGAAAGAAAGATTAAAACGCAATTCAACTTTTCACTGATAAATGAGGTGTTAGAAAAAGTAAACTTATTCACAAAAGATGAACTGCAATTATTAAATAAGCTGCATAAAGAATTCAAAGAAAAAGTAGCTGAATTATCCGATTTTGAATACAAAAAGGAACTGGAACGGTTAGCCATTGATTTAAGTTGGAAATCTTCACAAATTGAAGGTAACACCTATTCTTTGCTTGAAACAGAACGATTGCTCAATGAAAAACAAACCGCTTCAGGAAAAACTAAAGATGAAGCAATAATGCTGCTGAATCATAAAGAAGCTTTAGACTTTATAATTGATAACACAAATTATATAGAGCCTCTTTCGTTGGCAAAAATTGAAAATATTCATAGCATTTTAATTAAAGAATTAGGAATAGAAAAAAATTTAAGAAAAAGAAGGGTGGGTATTTCGGGTACTAACTACAAGCCTCTGGATAATGAATTTCAAATTATTGAAGCCATTGATAAAATGTGTGCTTTAGTAAATAACAAGACTTGTGTTTTTGAAAAAACTTTTCTTCTGCTTATTTTAATATCATACATACAGCCCTTTGCAGATGGCAATAAACGAACGGCAAGAATAATTAGCAATGCAGTATTAGTTTGTAATAACTATTGCCCTATATCATTTAGAACTGTAGATTCAATTGAGTACAAAAAAGCAATGCTTTTGTTTTACGAACAAAATAATATTTCTTGTTTCAAAATAATATTTATTCAGCAATTTGAATTTGCTGTTAAAACCTACTTTTAATTCGCTGACTGTTTCACGAATAAAATATTTTTAGGCTATATTCATAATGCACTATCAAAAAAATTATGAAGCCTGTTTCAAAAACCGCTTACTATACTGCCGGAGTAAGAATGCTTGATGCAAAATTATCCAAACCCATTTGTGGTGATACGCTGGCACATGTGTTTATGAATGAGCAAGGCATGGAGGTGTTGCGAAAAACCAAGCACATTGCTTCGGCAAGAATTACCGCAGTGCAACGCCATCAAATTATAGATGCAGTATTGCAAGAAATACTTCAGCAAAATGCGCAAACAAAAATTTTTATAGTAGGTGCAGGGTTCGATACACGGGCTTATCGTATGAAAGGCGGTAATTGGTTTGAAGTAGATGAGCCGGAAGTAATTCAGCAAAAAGAAACCACGCTTGCCGCTGCTACTGCACCCAATCCTTTACAAAGAATTTCAATAACATTCGCTTCCGAAAAATTAACCGATACGCTAAAAGATTTTCAGACTGCTGAAAAGGTGGTAATCATTTTAGAAGGGGTGAGCATGTATTTAACCGATGAACAGTTTACCGATACGCTGCAACAATTTGAGCAACTGTTTCCCAACCATACATTAGTCTGTGATTTATTGACCAGGCAGTTTTTCAATCGCTATAGTTACAGATTGCATAAGCGGTTAAACGATTTTGGCGCGGTATTCAAATTTCAACATGACGATCCGCAGGCATTTATCTTAAAGCATAATTACAGTTTGCAGAAAAAAATCAGCGTTATCGCCACAGGTATTGAGCAAGGCAACTTGCGTATTCCTAAATTTTTGCAGTGGCTGTTTAAAAAAGATATTCAGGAAGGTTATACTATCAATGTTTTTGAGAAGCAGAGCAACTAAGCCTTTGCGAAACTCTGTGTATTCTTTGTGTGGCTTTGTGTAATAACTTACCGCAAATCATTCCGCGATTGATTCTCTAAAACCCATACAACAACAACTTGCTTTTAGTAAGAATACCCAATAAATTATTTTCAATTTTCACATCAATAATTTCATCTTCAACAAGCGGCAACGGTATCGTTTCAAACGATAATGTTTTGGTATGAAAACTTTGCAGTTTACCTTCTTTGAAAAAATAAATCACCTCTTTTATTTTCTGAAATTCTTTTAAATCTTTTATCGGAATAGTTTTGCTGTAAGTACTGTAAATATCAAAAACCAGGATGCCGATATTGGGGTCGTTCATCAACAGCAGGTTGTCTTTCTCTATAATAAAATCAGGGCGCACAGGCATTTGCAATAGTGTAGAAAGATTTTCGCTTTGCTGAATAATTTCTAAACGGTCGTTAATTTTTTTCAGCCTGAAAGTAATTTCGTCATAAATCCAAATGTGATTATCTAATGCCAAACACATGGCATTCACACGGTCGAACCCCATATCCATTAAAGCAATTTTGCCTTTATCAGAAAGGGTAACATCTAAAATTCTAATGGTATTATAGCTCGGAAAATAAACCAAAGGCTTCAACGGGTTGCTTACATCTACCGAGCCAATTTTTCCGTAGCGCACCGCATTGTAAAATTGCAATGGCTCGCCTTTAATATTAAACTTGTGCAGTTCATTTTTTTCATTTACTACATAAGTATTTCCGAGATTATCTACTTTGAGATATTTGCCCTTGACAGGAATTTCTTTTATTAAACTAAAGGTTTGACCGAAACTCTCTTGCGGGAAAAAGAAAATAGAAAGAAGCAGGGTTATAGTCCATAGCCCATAGTCCATAGTCCATAGAAGGCTTGGAGCAAATGTTAAAAGTTTCAGCTTTAGATTTTTTATTACTGATAACTTTTTACAACGCCAACGGAACATTTGGGTAGTTAGTGAATGATTTAAGTTGTAATATGTTTCCATCGAAAACTGCATAGCTGTTGTAAGTTAGCCAATCTCCCAGATTTATGTAGCGGCTTGTTTCGTTTACCTTAATATCTAAAGGTAAATGCCTGTGCCCGAAAATATAAAAATCGTGATGCTTTATAGCCTCTTGTTCTTTAGCATAAATCAATAACCACTCATTTGCATCTCCTTTATATGCTTCCATTTCGCCACTGGCAAACCGGCTGCTTTGCGACCAATAATGCGCCAAACTAACTCCAATATCGGGATGCAGCCATTTAAACAGTTTTTGATTGATTTTATTGCCGAACACTTTTTTCAAAAACTTATAACCGTGGTCGCCCGGCCCTAAACCATCACCATGCCCAATATAAAACTGCTTGCCTTGAATTGTTGTTTGAATAGGCTTATGATATACCGGAATGCCCAGTTCTTCTTCAAAATAACCAAACATCCACAAATCGTGATTGCCTGTAAAAATGTAAACGGGAATATTATTATCGGCCAACGAAGCAAGCCTTCCTAATATGCGGGTAAAACCTTTAGGAATGGTTTTCCCATATTCAAACCAAAAATCGAATAAATCGCCTACAATATAAAAGGCTTCAGCATTATCCTGCACGGTATCGAACCATTGCAACAATAACTTTTCGCGCTGCCTGCTTTCGCTTGCATCAGGAAATCCTAAATGAACATCAGAAATAAAATAGGTGTGCTTCATTTTTGTATCGGCTCAAAAATAATAAAACCCTTTGGCTAACCGGCAATGCGGTTTTTATTGAAATATCGCCACACTGTGTTGCTTATTGCTACACAATGATAATTCTGCACAAAATGAAATTGCATAACCTTATAGGAAATCTTTTCTTAAATAGATATGTTTGAAGCGGTATGGAAAAGCAAGAAACCTTAGTAAATAAAATTGCTCAAAGTGGCTTAATAACCATTGATTTAGAAGATTATTGGGGAAATGAAACTATTGTTGAATTCGACCTGAAAAAGTATTTAGTTAAAGAACTGGTATTGATGGAAAAGCCTTTCAGAGAGGCGTTACAACAGATAGACTGGAACTCATATCAAAACAAAACCGTTGCTCTTCATTGTTCTGCCGATGCGTTAATTCCCATGTGGGCATACATGTTGGTAGCATCTTATTTAAGCAGGCAGCAGGCAAATATTTTCTTCGGAAATATTACAGAAACCGCAGAAGAGTTGTTGTTGAAAAATATCGAAAATGCACTGCAACAAAACGACTATCAGGAAGCCAAAGTGATATTAAAAGGTTGTGGCAAAAAACCGGTGCCCGCTTCAGCATATATATTGGCAAGCAAATTGCTGATGCCCGCAGTAAAAAGCCTGATGTTTGGCGAGCCTTGCTCTACCGTTCCGGTGTATAAAAAATAATTGTGTAACTTATGGTGTGGCTTTCAGAATAAAAAATAAAATATTGGTTATGAAAAACGGATTTAAAATTTTGTTGATTGTGGTGGCTGCTTTCATTGGTGGCTTCGTTGCTGTTGTGTTTTTTCAAACAACCGAAAAGGCTTATGCCGATGACAGTAAAAGTATTTTTGATGCCATAAAATTTGCGCCCACAAGAGTACCTGTATCGCCTTCTTTTGCAGGCGAAAAAATGCCCATTGACATTTATGATGTGAAAGAACGCTTAGACAGAGAAATGCTGGTGAACACTTATTGGCATTCTAATACTTTCCAGAATTTTAAAAACGCCTATCGTTATTTTCCTACTATCGAAAAAATTTTGAAAGAAGAAGACATGCCCGATGATTTTAAATATTTGGCTTTGGCTGAAAGTGGCTTGCGCAATGTGGTTTCACCTTCTAATGCAG
>CAYSGX010000018.1:0-16890 GCA_964430605.1 uncultured Chitinophagaceae bacterium | reverse complement strand
AGATTATTCAGGATTGTTTTGCCAAAATTGAATATGAGTTGCAACACGCTATTGACAAGCATAGCAAGCAACTGATTATATCAAATATTGAATTGTTTTTAAATTATTGTACCCGCTTTTATGACCGTCAGTTTATTACAAGGGATAATGTCAATAAAGGAATTTTGGAACGGTTTGAAGACTTGTTGAATGGATATTTTTCATCCGATAAGCCTGTTAATATTGGATTGCCGTCCGTTTCTTATTGTGCCGATGAATTGAATTTGTCTGCCAATTATTTTGGTGATTTGATTAAGAAAGAAACAGGGACAACAGCACAAGAATATATACAGACAAAAGTCATTGAAGTTGCCAAAGAAAGGATATTTGACCATAAGAAGTCCATTAGTGAAATTGCCTACGACTTGGGTTTTAAATATCCGCAACACTTCACAAGATTGTTTAAACGAAAGGTCGGAATGTCGCCCGTTGAGTACAGGAATTTGAATTGATTAGATTGTCTTTATTGTCGAGTTGACAAGATTTACTCATTAGTTATTTTGTTTTTAAAGGTATTCGTGAGCCGTAAGCGGTTTCAATTTTTTTTCGTGCGGTGGCAAAAAATAAAAATACAGAAAGGTCGGTTGTTCCCTAAATAAAATTGGGTTCTCCTTGCCTGACAGGCTTATAGAATAATTTGCAGGTCATCATAGGAGATTTGCAAATTCCGCAGTCCCCTATTATTTGCAAAGCAGAAATGTGCCTTATAGAAATTTAATAACGATAATAGCTAAATCATCAGGATTTTCCTGAATACTAATGGTGTCGTTAAAATCGCTTAACAAATCTTTCATGGTGTCGGTAACAGTAACTTTCCGTGCGGTTTCGAGCGAGCGTTTCAATTCATTAAAGCCATAGCTCTTTTTAGTTTTTTTATCTACTGCTTCCACAAGCCCATCGGTATATAAAACCAGCATATCGTTCTTGTGAAACTCTTTTTCATATAGGTTAATGTGTTGCCTGAAATTTGAGGTACGCACAATGCCAAGCCCTATGCCCTGGTCTTCAAAATAATCGGTTTGGCTGGTTTTGAAATTATAGTAAAGCAACGGGCAATGGCCACAGCGCACATACGAAAACTTATGATTTTTTTTATCGATTACTACATAAGCCAATGTAACAAAATGAGATTTGTCGAAACAATCAGAAATGGTTTCGTTGGCTTTATAAATTACCTCTTCGGGCGATAAATCAAATTGTGCGAGCGATTGAAAAATACCTTTTATTTCGGCCATATATAAAGCGGCAGGCATGCCCTTGCCCGACACATCGCCAATAACCAAAGCCAACCTGTCATTGTTTAAATGGAAGTAATCGAAAAAATCGCCCCCCAATTCTTTTGAAGGCTCTATAAACCCGGCAATTTCAAAAAGCAGGTGCTGCGGAAAATGCTTGGGCAATAAATTTTTATGAATATGCGAAGCCAACTCTACTTCGCGTTTCACGCCTTCCGATTTCACGCTTTCTAAAAACAGGCGTTGATTTTCGTAAGCAATTTTTGCCTGCCCGATATATGAATGCACCAATTCTACCTGATGCTCATCAAAGCCTTCTTCATCTTCTTTAATTAAAAATAATTTACCCCATTCGCCTTTTCCTAATGCAATTTCAAAAGCCAGCAGCGAACTGTAATTGCCTATATTTTTTATTTGGGGCATTGTTGCGGCAGTATCGTAAATATTGAAATGTTGCTGTGTTTTTAATTTAACGCCATAGTTTTCGAGAAACGATTGAGTAATTACTGTAGCCCTGTCTACATTTATGTTTTTCGATTTCAGGGTTTCTTTTTGCGCATCGTTTTGTAAGAGTATCCAGCCCGCGGTCGCTTCGGTATCGTGTACACAGTTATTCAGTAAAAAATTAAACACACCATCCAGGTTTTCTTTATTCTGAATAAACTTACTCATTTGCGTAAGGCTGCGAATTTCATTTTCTTTTTGATCTACCACTTTTGCCAAAGGCATATAAAACACATTTGCCAGTAACGACAAAACACTAAACAACAATGGCAGCAATAAAATCGACAGGTAATATTCAGTAGGTAAACTTAAAATATTAAAGAAGCCATGCGATTCTTCAGTATAATAATGAAACAACAAAAACAAATTCATAATAGCAATAAAAAGCAACCATAA
The DNA here is from genome assembly GCA_964430605.1 of uncultured Chitinophagaceae bacterium. GTDB lineage: Bacteria > Bacteroidota > Bacteroidia > Chitinophagales > CAIOSU01 > CAYSGX01. Next base: position 14,716 of record CAYSGX010000018.1, on the reverse strand, counting down.
CGAGGTGGTAACTCTTCTTGCTGCCGGAATATCTACCACCCATTTAAGCTGAAGCACAAGGTAAGCGCCTAAAACAAAAACCAACGATATATTAAATGAACGCGCGAAATCGGGCAATAAACTTTTAGTGAAATTGCCCAATAACGACAGGGCTATTAATATTAAAAACGCCTGCCAAACAATACGCTTTAAGCCTATAAGTTTTTCGGGCAATATTTTTCTGAAATAAAAAACCAATAATGCCAGGTATAGATGAGTAAAAAATACCTGCATAAAAAGGTACAGTTGCGTGTATGCAGGAAAAGCTAATTGTACCGGATAAAATATGTAAATGTATTCAGGTATTAATATAATCGACAGCCCAATGGTTACCGAGCCTGCACGGGCAATCGTTTTCCAGGGAGCTTCCTGGGCAATACCTTCGGTCCAGTATTTTGCGAACAGCAGGCTGCTGATTAAAAAAAGAATTACTGTTGATTGCAGAATAATATGATCTATCTGCGAAGGAATGGGCACAATATCGAGCGAGCGATACAATATCTGAAACACAACCGCAAAAAAAGCCCCTATGCTTAATACCAAAGAAATTAATGCCGCAGGCCTGTATGTACTTAATGAACTCACCGGGAACAAAGTTAACAGGCACAAGTTGGCACAGATATTTTTCAGCGATTAATTTCCCACGATGCTTTTGTGAATGTATAGTAGTATAATTTAATCTCAAATTTTATTACATAAAAGCTCAAACCGTTTTCGCCTTAATCCATTCTTTATCTTTGCAACCGCATGAAAAGAAAGTTTAAAACCGTTACGGTTGAGCGGTTAGAAATTACCGGTGTAGAATTTCAGGGTAAAGGTGTGGCAAGGCACAACGGCAAAGTAATTTTTGTTGAACAGGCAGTGCCGGGCGATGTGGTAGATGTGCGCCTCACCAAAAGCAAAAAAGATTTTGCGGTGGGAACCATCGTTAATTTTCATAAATATTCTGAAGAAAGGCAACAGCCCTTTTGCGGGCATTTTGGTATATGTGGCGGTTGCAAGTGGCAAAGCCTGCCTTATGAAAAGCAACTGCAATACAAACATTCTTTTGTGGCAGATGCCATTACTAAAATTGGCAGGCTGAATGAAGTGCCTGTGTTGCCTATTATTGGTTGCGGGCAACAAATATATTTCAGAAATAAACTGGAATATACTTTTTCCGATAGTAGCTGGCTTACCCAAGAGCAGTTAGACAGCGATGAAATTTTTGAGCAACGCAATGCGCTGGGTTTTCATATTCCCGGCAGGTTTGATAAAGTATTGCATGTGGAAAAATGCTGGTTACAAAACGATTTATCTAACGATATCAGAAATTTTGTAGCCCGTTATGCCAACGAAAACAAGCTTCCTTTTTTCAACATAAGAGCGCAAACAGGCTTGTTGAGAAACCTGATAATCCGCACGGCAACCACCGGAGAAAATATGGTGGTATTAGTGGTGAAAGAAAACGATGAAGCCGTTATTAACGGCATTATGGAACAACTGAAAAATAATTTTCCGCAGATAACTTCTTTAAATTATGTGGTGAATAGTGGCGCTAATGACATGATACACGCTTTTGAAGTGATTTGTTATTATGGCAAGCCATTTATTATTGAACAGTTAGGTGGTTTGAAATTTAAAGTTGGCCCGAAATCGTTTTTTCAAACCAATACTTTGCAGGCGAAAAAACTGTATGATATTGCGCTGGATTTTGCAGGGCTTACAGGCAACGAAAATGTATATGACCTTTATACAGGCATTGGCAGCATTGCCTTATATGCTGCTGATAAATGCAAAAGCGTTGCCGCCATTGAGCAAATTCCCGATGCTATTGAAGACGCTAAAGTGAATGCTGAATTAAATAATATTGCTAACTGCACTTTTTATGTGGGCGATGTAAAAGATATGTTTAACGAAGACTTTTACAGCAAGCATGGTGCGCCCGATGTAGTTATTACCGACCCGCCACGCATGGGTATGCATGGCGATGTGGTGCAAACTTTGCTCAATATGCCTGTGCCGAAAATTGTTTATGTAAGCTGCAACCCTACCACACAGGCAAGAGATTTACAATTACTTTCAGAAAAATATACCATTGAAAAAATTCAGCCGGTAGATATGTTTCCGCAGACTTATCATATAGAAAGTGTGGCGTTGCTTACGCTAAAGCAATAAGCTATTGTCATGTCAAATATGAATTGGGATATTTGTGTCTCCCGCAGATTTCGCTGATTACGCAGATGAATGCAAGAACTATCAGCGGAATTTGCGAAATCTGCGGGAAACTTTTTAAGCCATTTTAGTATTGACACGACACTATAACTATCCATTAGCATTTGGAGTCAAAACCTTGCTTTGGCATACAAAATCGGTTTTGGGAATATTGGTTTGAGCAATCGCATTAAAGCCCCCTTCAACTTCCGAAAAATTACGATAGCCTCTTGCTTGTAATATTGATGCCGCCATCATGCTTCTGTACCCTCCGCCACAATGCAGGTAAAAATGCTCTGATGGGTTAATGTCTTTTATCCAATCGTTGATATAAGCCAAAGGCTTGCTGTAAGCATCTTCAACATGCTCGGCAGCATATTCGCTTTCTTTACGCACATCAATAATTTTGCTTTCGCCAATTTTTGCTTCCGTAGAAAATTGTGTTGCCGAAATTCTGTTTACAACATCAACTTCTTTTCCAGCCGCAACCCAAGTGTTGAAACCGCCTTGTAAATGCCCCAATATATTATCGAACCCTACACGGCTTAAACGGGTAACGGCTTCTTCTTCTGCGCCCGCTTCTGTAACTAATAATATGGGTTGTTTCACATCGGCAATTAAGGTGCCCACCCAAGGGGCAAAGTCGCCCGCCAAACCAATATTAACAGACTGCGGAATAAAGCCTTTAGTAAAGTCGCCATTGTTTCTGGTATCTAATATTAAAGCATCGCTTGTTTCGGCAGCGGCTTCAAACGCTTCGGCAGATAAGGCTTTCATACCGTTGTTTAAAACGGTTTCAAAACTGTCATAGCCTTTTTTGTTCATGGCTACATTCATGCCGAAATAAGCAGGTGGCGGCAACAATCCGTCAGTAGCTTCTTTTATAAATTCCGCTTCGGTCATATCGGCTCTTAAAGCATAGTTAAGCTGCTTCTGCTGCCCGATTGTGGAAATGGTTTCTTTGCTCATATTTTTTCCGCAGGCGCTACCGGCACCATGTGCAGGGTACACAATTACATCATCGGGCAAAGTCATAATTTTATCTCTAAGCGAATGATAGAGTGTAGCGGCCAATTGCTCTTGAGTCATGTTGGCAGCTTTTTGTGCAAGGTCGGGTCTTCCTACATCGCCAATAAACAGTGTGTCTCCTGAAAAGATTGCGTGCTCTTTTCCATTTTCATCTAACAATAAAAAAGTGGTACTTTCCATTGTATGCCCGGGCGTGTGTAATACTTTAAATTTCACATTGCCCAATTCAAAAATTTCGCCATTGGCTGCGCTGATACAATCAAACTCGCAAGCGGCATTTGGGCCATAAATAATTGGCGCACCTGTTTTTCTGCTCAGGTCAACATGCCCCGAAACAAAGTCGGCATGAAAATGTGTTTCGAAGATGTATTTCAGTTTTACGCCATCGCGGTGCAACCTGTCTAAATAAGGTTGTGTTTCGCGAAGCGGGTCTATGATTGCGGCTTCCCCGTTGCTGGTAATGTAATATGCGCCTTGCGCCAAACATCCGGTATAAATTTGTTCTATATTCATTTTGCAGTAATTTATTTTCACAAAGGTATTGAGTGCGATTTTCAATTATGGTAGCATAAGTTACAGAAATAAAAACAAATGCAATAAAAAAATACTTTAGGCGCAGCGCCTGTTCATAGTTTATTTACGATTATGCTTTATAATTGTATTCGTTATCTATACTGAAAATGAATTTCCAGACAAAGACAAATAATTTTATTTGTAAAAACATTTTATTTGTTTTTGTATTTACCTACTGCAATGTTTTTTTCGTTCCAAAAAGTTTTGCTGATGATTATGAGTATTCGCTTAAAAAGTATGTTGATAATGATTTGAGTAATTTTCCCGGAGCGGCAAAGTATAAAGATTTTATTTACACCTCGTTGCTCAATGCACATTTTGAGTATGAAAAGAGTAAAAACAAGCTGCTTTTTAAGCGCCTGCTTATTGCAGCCGATTCTATTTCCGACAAAAATATTACTTGCTTAATATATGCCAGAATAGCTTTAAAATATGCGGATATTGCCGATTCGGATTGTTTTGTGATTTTGGAAAAAGGCTTTGAAACAGCCGCTAAGTATAATGCCGTTGCCGGAAAATTAGATTTGCTTCAGGCAAAAGCGCATATCAGAAATATTGAAGATAAAAAGCCCGAAGAAAAAATTGCCTTATGGAGCGAAGTCATAGAAACCGCTTCCGACTATGGCAACAAAGCCGCCATAGCCAATGCCATCTATGAAATAGCGTTTATTTACTATTATATTCAGGAGTATGATTCCTCAAGGCTTTATATCAATAATGGCTTGAAAAATTATTATGATTATTACAGCAGTTATAATCTTATAGGGCTATATAATGTTTTGGGGCTGATGGACGACAGAGAAAAGAAATATAAAAGCGCCATACCGTTTTTCAATAAAAGCATCGCGCTGGCTGTTGAATCGAAAGATACCGCATGGATAGGTATCGCATCGGGAAATAAAGGGATGGCTTACTACAGAATGGGTATTTATGATTCCGTAGAGCCTCACCTGAAAACAGACATGGAATATTCGCTGAAAGGCAAGGCTTACGGTAGCGCGGCAATGGCTATGATAACTTTGGGCGAGTTGTACCGCAATCAATACAACAACCCCGATTCTTCCGAAATATATTTAAAGCTGGCTTTAGAAACAGTGAAGCTGGGCAGAAAAGAATCTGTTCTTTCGGCCTATAACTATATTCACAATTACTATGCAAAACAGGGGGATTTTGAACAAGCCTATAAGCTGCACAGGGAATATATTTATTTAAGAGATTCATTAAACCCCTTAATGATAGAATCGAAGCTGAAAGAAGTACAGAAAAAATTTGAGCTGGAAAAAAAAGACGCTGAAATACAGATTTTAGAAGGTGAAAATAAATTACAACGAAAAAAAACACAGCAAAACAGATTGATAGTTGCCGCGTTGGTAATTACTATTTCGTTGCTCACCATCATTTTGGTAATAGTGTATGATGTAAAAGAAAAAAACAGAAAAGTAACGACAGAAATTATTCAGAAAAACAATGCCATAGCAAAGCAGGCAAACGAATTAAAATTATTAAACGAGATAAAAGATAAAATTTTCAGCATCCTGTCTCACGATATGAGAAGCCCTATTGCCGCGGTAAAAAATACTTTTGATTTGTTAGACGCTAATCTTATAGATGAAGCTGAATTTAGAATGATTCGCGGAAAAATCAGCAACCAGTTAGCTAACCTGAATATTGTGCTGGATAATTTATTGCAATGGTCTAAAAGCCAGATTAGCGGGGCTGCCGAGCTTAACGTTTCAGATGTAAATATGCACGAAGTAATTAACCGTAATCTGAAATTATTTGAACTTCAAATTAAGAACAAGCAGCTTGTAATTGACTTGCGGAATTTTGAAAAAATTATTGTTTCCGCAGATTTTAACCAAACAGATATTGTTGTTCGCAATCTTTTATCTAATGCCATTAAGTTTTCTTTTAAAGGCGGAACTATCAGTATAGGCGCTAACGTAGAAAATAAGCGGGTGAAAATTGCTTTTAAAGACGAAGGCACCGGAATAGAAAGTAAATATTTAAACCAGCTTTTTGATGTAAAAAAATTGCGTAAAGAATTTGGTACTGCCGGAGAAAGCGGCACGGGATTAGGGCTGTGGCTTTGCAAATCTTACATAGAACAAAACAAAGGAAGCATTGCTGTAGAAAGCGAAGTGGGCAAGGGAAGCATATTCTATATTACGTTGCCGCAGGCATAAAGTGTTCTGAAAGTTTACACTTTCTTAATGGTAAAGTAAAAGGTGCAACCTTCATCGGGTATGGGTTCTGCCCATATTTTCCCGCCATGGCGCTCTACAATATTTTTACAAATAGCCAAACCCATGCCCGAACCCGCATACTGGTCGCGCTTATTCAGCCGTTTGAAAATTTCAAAAACTTTATCGGCATACTTGGGGTCGAAACCTATACCGTTATCGCGCACAAAAAACAGCCATTCCTTGTTACGCATTTCATAGCCCACTCTTATTTCACATTTTCTTGCAGGGCTTTTAAATTTAATGGCGTTTGCGATTAAATTCTGAAACACCTGTATCATATTCGATTTTACGGCTTTGGTATGAGGCAAAATATCTACCACCACTATAGCTTTATTTTCATTTATTTCAGGCTCTATTTTTTTCAAAACATCGGCAAGCACTTCATTAAAATCGGTATCCTCAAAATCGCTTTCATTGGTTCTGATATGTGAGTATTCAAAAAGGTCGTTAATAATTTTGTGCATACGTTGCACGCCTTCGGTAACATAGCTCATGTATTCTTTAGCGTCATCGTTGAAGTTGTTGCTGTAGCGCCTTTGCAGCAATTGCGTGTAGCTGGTTATCATGCGCAGCGGCTCAATTAAATCGTGCGTAGTTACATAAGCGAATTGCTCTAAATCTGAATTATACCTGGCCAAAAGCTCATCGGCTTGTTCTTTAATGTACTCGTTTTTATTAATCAGCTCGGCCTGCTTCTTCGATACTTCCTGCGCCATTAAGTTAAAAGATTCAGTAAGCTGGCCAATCTCATCAGACGATTTGTTTTCAACTTTCAGGTTAAAATTGCCTTCCGATATTTTTTTGGTAGCGGTAGTCAGTTCCAGTATCGGCTTAATAGTTCGGTTGGTAATTAATATAGCCACAATAATACACACGGCTATTGCCAAAATAATTACAATAGCTATGGCATAAGAAATAGAATTGAGGGTTATTTTTATAAAAGCGTTAATGGTCGATTTGTTTTTTTCAATAGAAGCCAATGCGATTTCATTAGGTATTTCAACAATGGTTTTCCAGCCATATCTGGTTGTATAAAAAGAATACAGCTTGCCATCGTTTTCAAAAGCGCCTTCTTTATTTTTCAGTATTCTTTGTATATGCTCATATTTTGAGTAGTCTAAGTTTTGGGTTACTTCAAACATATTGGGGTGTGAAATCAACATGCCTTTTGAAGAAATAATGTAAGTAATACCCTTCTTGGTATCGTTAGCGATACTTAATGCTTCAGATATAAAGCCTAAGCTGACTGTGGCCGCAATCATGCCCTTCATATTGCCGCCATAATCCAATATAGGTTGCGCTAAAACAATATAAGGCTGTTGCGAATTTTCGGAAATCAATACCTCAGACAGTTCAGATTTTTTAGAGTCTTTTGCAAGTTTAAATACACTGCTTATCGCAAACCTGCTGTCAACACCACTCAGGGAAAAAGAGCTTTCTTTTTTAAATATTCTTTGCCCCCATTCATTAATTACAGTAAACTCCAAAATGGGCACTTTATCGCTCATAATGTTTTCGGCATAGTTATTTATGCCATAAACATCGTTTCTTATAAAGTCGGGCGAAACGGAAAGTACACTTAACAGGCTGCCTATCTGGTCAACAACCTGCTCTATGTTTTTCGCTTCGGTTGTCGCATAAGATAAATTCTTTGCCAGAATTTCATTTCTTAAATCGCCCGAAATTTCGCCAACCAATTTTTTCTGAAGATTATCGAAATTGGCCATAGTTAAAATAAACATCAGCACGCCACTTGCCAGAATGGGAATAACCGACAGCACCAAAAGCGGTGTCAGGTATTTGTAAAAAAGGCGGCTCATTCCGAACATAAAAAAGAATAGTGCAAATTATACTTATTAACCAAAAAATGTAATACGTGTTTAGCCGTAATTTCAATCTGAAAATTCCCCGAAGCTCTGCTTCAGGGAAGGCAAAATAAAGAATTTTTTATTGCGCTGGTTTTTTAAAACAGCTCACGGAATTCAGGTGTCCGAAATGTATTCATCTTTTGCCACAGGTTAAAACCTATGGCATTTTTTGACCAGAGGAATTATTTTTATTCCATACAACGGACTAAAGTCCGCAAGACATATAAGGGCTTTAGCCCGGTTTTAAAAGAAAAAGTCCTTTGGTCATGATTAGCAATGGGTTTCAACCCATTGTAAAATTGTTCTCTAAACAGATTTGATTCCAAAACCTGTTTGAGAATAGTATAGCTGTAAGCGAAATCACTTTTATATTCTTAATTCTTATTACTTTTAGCGTGTGAAAAAACAACAGATTGCTTGCGCAAATATCCTTTTAATATTTAAAACTGCTTAAACAAGACATCTGTTAAATGGCCGAACTCAAACGCTCCCTCTCTCTTCTCGATGCCACTATGCTTGTGGCAGGCTCTATGATAGGCTCGGGAATTTTTATTGTAAGCGCTGACATGGCAAGGGCTGTGGGCTCTCCGGGATATTTAATTCTGCTGTGGATACTTACAGGTGTGATAACCGTTATGGCCGCGCTCAGCTATGGCGAGCTTGCAGGCATGATGCCAAAAGCAGGCGGACAGTTTGTTTACATACAACGCGCTTTCGGCAATCTTACTTCTTTTATTTACGGCTGGACGGTTTTCACCGTAATACAAACCGGAACAATTGCTGCGGTTGCCGTTGCTTTCACCAAATATTTCGCGGTATTTATTCCCGCGCTCAGTAATGAAGCGGTGAATATTTCAAACGGCTCTTTTGTTGTTAACTATGAACAGCTTTGCGCCATGGCAACTATTTTACTGCTTACCTATATCAACACAAAAGGCATTAACAGCGGCAAAGCGATTCAGGGAATTTTCACCTCCACAAAACTGATTGCCCTCTTTGTTTTAATCGGAATCGGAATTTATATCGGCATCAGCGGGGAAACGCTTGCCGCTAATTTCAGCAATGCGTGGGAAGCTTCTACCACCACTTATAAAGATGGCGTGCTCACTGTTGTTCCCATCGCGGGCTTCGCTTTGCTTGGGGCGGCAGGGGCAACCATTATCAACTCGCTGTTTTCTTCCGATGCGTGGAATAATGTTACGTTCATCGCAGGCGAAATAAAAGACCCGAAAAAAAACATTCCGCGCAGCCTTTTTCTCGGAACGCTGATTGTTACCATAATATATGTGCTTTCTAATATCGCCTACCTTTCACTGCTTCCGCTGAAAGGAAATCCCGAAGCCGCTGATGTGTATGCGCAGGGAATGCAGTTTGCCGATAAAGACCGTATAGGCTCAGCCGCTGCCGCTATGATATTCGGAAACACGGGGCTTTACCTGATGGCTGCTTTAATTATGGTTTCTACGTTTGGCTGCAACAACGGGCTGATACTTGCAGGCTCGCGCGTATATTATGCTATGGCGAAAGAAAAGCTGTTTTTTGCCAAAGCGGGCGAACTCAACAGATTTTCCGTTCCCGCTATTGCCTTGTGGACACAATGCGCGTGGGCTTGCGCGCTTTGCCTTACCGGCACTTTTAAAGATTTGGTAAGCTATGCTGCCTTTGCCTCTATGCTTTTTTACATTGTAACCATTGCAGGCATTTTTGTACTTCGGAAAAAAGAGCCTGATGCGGAACGGCCTTACAGGGCTTTCGGTTATCCCGTAATTCCCGCGTTGTATATAGTTGCGGCAATCGCTATTTGCGTTATTCTTATCATTTATGACGGGCGCAATACAGGCTTCGCTTTGCTGTGGGTGGCGTTAGGCGTTCCTGTTTATTTTCTTGCGAAAAGGAAAAGTGTAAAATAGGCCTCTTTTATAATTCAAAGTCCAATCCTTTCTGAAAAAGCTATTATTGAAGTAAAGAGTACTATCTAAGTGCTCACACAAGTTATAGCGAAGCGTAAAATCCCGAACTTGCTTTGGGAGGGGAGTTAGAGGATTTTTTGATTTTGGAAAATAGTTTCTACTTTTGCTCATTCTGTAGTCATTAGTTTTCAAGTCATATAGACACCAAAATTGAAAATGAAATGACAACAAACAACACACTTAATCTAAAGTCCTTATTAGATGATAATCTTCAAGGACTTGATGTTTTTTTATCTCAACAGCCTAATCTTTCTTTTGAGGAAGTTTATACGGCTTGCTTTCTAAATAAGAAAAAATGTTTTTCTAACGAGTTATTTTGGAAGTCCAAATTACCACTTAATTATTGTCGAGAATTTCTGAATTCTTATTGCAAAATTGAATTTTTAGACAAGTATTTATCTAAAGATGGACATTGTAATCATTCTTTTAATCAAAAGCTATTCGATATAGCTCCTAGACTTTTCAAGAAGATGATTAAACTGAAAAGAATTTATCAGAGGTCATCTTTTATGGAGAGTCTAAAAAAAATGGCTATTGATTTAAACAACATTAAACTTAATGGCTTATTTAATGAACTGCTAAAAATACAAGAATTAGAAAGCAACTTAATCAAGAATACCAAACTTGACTTTGAAAAACTTTTAGAAATTCCATTTGATAAATTATTATTCGGATTCACTAGATATAATTATGAAGTAAACTCTCAAAAAGATAAAGAAGATGAAGATAAAAGAGATATTATTGTTTCACACGAAACGGCTGTTTTAGAAATATTGAATGATGTACTAAATACAAATAATAAAAAATGGTTGAAAGAGGGTTATTACAAAACTATTGACTTTGAAAAGTTTAAGAACGATTGGCACAATACAATAAGGAACACTGAAGGAGGTGAATATTCAGAGTGTGAAACAGTGATTTATGAAGTGATTAATAACGAGATTAAGAGAAAGAAGTTGCATTACGGTATAGAAGCATACTTATCAGGAATGGCAAATTTTAATTTCTCTGATACAGATAGTCCTTTTACGCTGAATGAAGAACATCGTAGGTTTAGAAAAAACAACTACAAGAAGCAGTTTGTTGAACTGTATTTTACAGATGAAAAAGAATTGGGTGATATTGAATTTAGACTTTCTCCAAAATTGTTTAAACGGCACATGGAGTTTCTTAATTTGCCTGAGAAAGTAACTATTGAAAACATTGAAATTGATTTGTCTTTAATAGTTGAGTTTTTACAGTATTTCTCTTTTGAAAATAATAAGCTCGAAGAAATATCAATTTTTAATTGGGAAGAATTATTAAATCAATTTTCTGAATTGTTTAAAATTGAAAAATCAGTCTTTGAAAAATACTTAAATCATGTAACAACTGATTTAGGAAATTCAAATAATGTAGAGCTTTTAAACGCTCCATTTATTAAGATAAATAATAGTGTAATTTGGATTGCTTCTTTGATGAGGAAAAGAGATTGGAAAACAATTTGGATGAATCGTTTAAAAACTTGGAACAAAATCGAAAAGCCCACAAAAAATGAAATAAATACAAATAGGGAATCAGCAGTAAAAAGAATATTTAAGAATGCAGGATATAAAACAAAGGAATCAATACAATTATGGTCTTTAGAAAAAAAAGTTGGTGATATTGATGTTTTGGCATACAAGAATGGAACTATGTTTATTGTTGAGGTTAAGTCAAGCCAAATAACTGATGAAGTAATTACATCTCAAATTACAGAAACTATTAAACTCGAAGGAGTAGCTGCCGAACAATTGCAAAAAATAAAAACATTTTTAACAGATAATGAAAATTGGAATTGGATAAAAAAAGAAACAGGAATACAAACAAATAAGAATTTCGAAGATATAGACGTGCATTATTTAATAGTAACAGATTACTTTGAAGGAGATTCAAAAGTGTATAAAGACAATTATAGAAAGATTAGTATTTGGGAATTGGATGTGATATTGAAAAACAATAAAAAGTCATTATTGAACAATTTCTTTGTAAAAGCGATTATGGCAATGAATGGTATCGAACATAAATCAAGTATAGATTACGATTTGTGGAAAGGAAAGAAAACAATTAATCCTGCTGAAATTATGAAGTGTATTGAGGAAAACAGAGTATGGAAAGAGCTTGACGATATAAAACAATTTTAATTTTCGCTTTGACTTATGTAGTCTCTTGACAACAACACCATAAGTCAAAATGCAATCAATTTTTACAATCAATAATATTTTCATTCGCCCCCCATAGCGAAGCAGATTTCTATTGCTATTAATTTCTTCAATCTTTTTAACTCTTTAAAAACAAATTTTATGAACACACAAGACGAATTAGACAATCATGCAAATCAATTAAACCGTAACAACGATACCTACTGGCAAGGCAGGGGTTATGACGAACGCCCTGACAATTGGGATGATGACGATTATGATGATGATTGCTATGGAGACGATGATCCTTGCGATTATTCAATCGCCAATTGGTCGAGTATGTATTAAATGTTAAAACCTTCCGAAAGCTCACAACTTTCGGAAGGCATCTTTTTCAACTTGCGAAAAACGCAAAAACTCACGCAATAATCGCCTAACGCAACAATGATAACCGACCTACTTTCACGCATGGAAATTTATGAGCGCATCAGGTCAATGCGGCTTGCCAGAAATTTCACACAGGAATATATGGCAGAGCAGTTAGCCATTGATGTTGCCAACTATGGGCGGCTGGAAAGAGGCAAATCGAAAGTTGATATAGAGCGGCTGAAAAAAATCGCTTCCATATTAGACGTGTCTTTAGAAGCGTTGGTTTCCGAAAAAGAATCGAACCAGTTTTTAAAGCAGGAAAAAGCCATCGCCATTCTGGAAGAAATGTTACACGAAATAAAAACCATTAACCAAAAACTCAAACAACCATGAAAACAACAACCCTTTTACTTATCTCATTCATGGCATATATTTCAGCCAATGCACAGGATATACTTATTTTAAAAAGCGGAGAAGAATTAAACGCTAAGGTGCTGGAAGTAGGAACGCAAGACATAAAATACAAGAAATTTGAAAATCCTGAAGGACCCTTTTATACCATTTCAAAAGACAAGCTGTTCATGATTAAATATCAAAATGGCACTAAGGAAACTTTTGGCAATAGTAACATAGAGAATACGGCATCAAAACCAAATATTAAAACTGCCGTAGCGCAACAAGCAACAACTAATTCATATTCAGATAGTCAACACAAACTCCAAAAAGGAAAAGTGCTTACAGGTTTGGGCACATCATTTACTACAGTTGGCAGCGCTTTACTTATAGCGGGTGGCGTGGTGTTCGGAAATTCATATTATAACTATTATCCTTATGATGATATTGCCGAATCAAACGGCATTATTATGATGTCGGTAGGAAGCGCAGTATTTGTAGCCGGATTACCTATGATGATTTCAGGATTGGTAAAAATGGGTGCTGCCAAAAAAGAAATCAGGCTTTCAAAAAATTCGGCAACATCTTTACAAATATCGCCAACGCTATTGCTGAATCACTCAAAACAAGGCAGTACACCGGGTTTGTATTTAGGAATGAGGTTTTAATAAACGCACTGCTATTTATCATAATTTCATTACCTTATTTATTAATCCATTTTGTTATTTTTGGGTTTTGTTGATTAGATATAACCTTAAATCTTTTCAAAAAGGCCACAATGAAACTACTAAAAACTTACCTGCTTCTTTTTTTTATTGGTATTACAGGGGTTGTAAAAGCCTCAGATTTTTATTGGGTAAACGGCACGGGCAACTGGAGCGATTTCGCTAATCACTGGCAAGATGCCGGGGGGGCGTTTTACACTCGTATGCCTTCCGATACCGATAATGTTTTTTTCAATGCAGCGTCATTTTCGGCCGGTGGGCAGGTTGTAACTGTTAATGTGCCTGTGGCACGTTGCAAGTCAATGATTTGGACAGGCGCGACATTTAACCCTACCCTTACACAACTACCGGCAAACGATACTTTGGCAATATATGGCAGCCTGGTGTTTAATGCCAATATGGTAAATAATTACACCGCTAATTTTATGCTGGCTACTGTTGGTGCCGATACTATTAAAACCAATGGTATCGCTTTCGCTGCTGATTTGCTTTATAATCCGTTGGGCGAATATCAATTAAAAGATAACTTAATTGTAAACGGCACTATACAATATCAGCAAGGCACATTAAGAAGCGGCAACTTCAATATTACCGCGCAAAACTTCAACCTGTATTATTTCAGCTTTAGAGATATAAAGCTTGGCACTTCTACAATAACTGTTACAGAAGGTGGCTTAAATGCCTGGCGGGCCGATAATACCAATTTAGCTTTAGAAGCCGAAAACGCTACTTTCAATTTTACATATACAGGCAGCGATACTGTTCATTTTACTTCCGCGGGAAATTTTTTCAATTATGGCACGGTCAATTTTCCGCAGGGCGTTGTTTACATACACGAGAACAGCAATTTTAACGCGCTGAATTTTGTGCCGGGCACAACGGCATTGTTTGAATCTGACGCGACAATAGCCACTACCACGCTGGCAATTACAGGTACGTGCGCGTTGCCGATATTTTTAAGGGCTACTGCTGCTGAACAAGCCAATATTGTTGTAGGCGCAGGCGCTGTTACAGGCGCTTATTTATATTTGAAAGGCATAAATGCGGCCGGTGGCGCTACCTTTAATGCCACTAACACGGTAAATGAAGGCAATAATACAGGATGGAATATTACCGCGCCTGCTGCACCCGCTAACCTATACTGGATTGGCA
>CAYSGX010000017.1:14059-17387 GCA_964430605.1 uncultured Chitinophagaceae bacterium | reverse complement strand
CACCCGACAGCACAAAAGCATAAGTAGTTTTTTTCAAATTGTCTTCATAAATAAGAAACCCGCCCAGCGAGCGCAACACCAATGTTCTGAAAATAAAAAGCATCACCAGTAATCCCAACAATGCAATGAGTATAATCCATTTTCGCTTTAACATGAATAAAGTTATTTTGTGAAACCAAAACAAATATAAGATTACGCCCATCAATATGCTGAAACAAAAAAGCAATATTTGGATTATACTGTTGCTACTCATTTGCCCCATTATTTTTTATTGGCAAATAAGTTTCATGCAATACACGCTGAAGTGGGATATGATGGATCAATATTTTCCCTTTCGATACTTTATTGGAGAGTGTGTTTCAAACGGTATAGTACCGTGGTGGAATCCTTATTTGAATCTTGGCTATCCGCTTCATGCCGATCCGCAAAGTGGTTTTTGGTATCCTGTTACCTGGTTGCTGGGGCTTAATGGCTATAGCTTGTACGATTTGCACGTTGAATTTATGCTGCATATCGTGCTGGCAGGATTTGGCTTTTATTTTTTGTTGCGAGCACAACAGGTAAGCAAATCAACCGCTTTAATTTTTGCGCTGTGTTATCAGGCTTGTGGTTTTTTTACAGGCAATGCACAGCACTTTACTTATGTAATTGGCGCATGTTATTTGCCTTGGATATTTTTCTGTTTTCAATATATTTTACAGAAAAAGCAGTGGCTGTATGCGCTTGCATTAGCATTGCTATTAAGTTTATTGCTCACCGGTGGCTATCCGGCTTTGTTTATAATTTGCAATTACTTGTTAGGTTTGTATTTGTTGTTTTGGTTTTTTCAGAACAAAGCATGGCAACAAAAAAAGCAGTTGGTTCAAGTTTTCAAATTGCTTTTTTTCTGCGGAATAGTGTTTGGCGTAATTGTTTCAGGCTATGTGGTTTCATTTGCAGAAGCCAAAGATTTATTTACAAGAGGCGAGGGAGTTACTGCTGAAAAATCTTTATACATGCCTTTTCCCCCAAAGGCAATTATTTCTTTGTTACTGCCCATTGCCACTGCATTAAAGCCTGCTTCGTTTGGTTCTGATATTTCTATGATAAATGTGTATGCAGGGTTGGCTGCCCTGTTATTTTTTCCTGTGGGAATATTGGCAAGGTGGCAACAAAAATATTTTTGGCTGTTAGCCGGAAGCATTTGTTTGTTGGCTTCTTTTGGTGAATACACTTCCGTAAGATTATGGCTCTATCATTATATGCCGTTAATGAATTCATTTCGATTTCCCAGTGTGTTCAGAATATTTTTCATTATTAGTTTATTAATTATTGCCGCACAGGGTTTTGAATATTTTTTGAAGCAACACAAGCAAGCTATACTTTTTACAAAAGTTTCGGCAATACTATTACTGCTTGCAACCGGTGCAGTTTCGATATTATTATTCTTAAAAAGCAGTAGCTTTTTCGTTGTTCCATTCTGGAATTTTTACCAATACCACTCTATCATTACGCATCAAAAAATTGCCGAAGGCATATTGTTTCAATCAGTCATACAGTTATTGTTGTTGCTGACTTTTACAATTATTTTATTTCGGCAAAGAAGAAAATATTTTTTGCAAGCAATTATTTTATTAGTAATTGCAGATTTGTTTTTTGCCACACAATTCAACATGAATGGCAGTGTGGTATGCGAAAGAAAAGTAAACGATTATCAAAACGCTTTAAATAATTCGCCCAAACAATTTCCTAATTCGGGCAATACTCCTTTAACTGAATTAAAAGTTTTTGATGAAGCTTTTTATCCAAGCTGGAGTAATAATGCCATTTTCTTTAAAGCAGTTTCAGAGCAAGGTTATAACCCTTTTCAGCTTAAAACATTTGAGCATTATGAACAATCGGCCGATAGATATATTACGCTGAGCAATCCGGTTTTTTATTTGAAGCATAAAGGCAAAGATGCTTCCTCGCATCAGCATGACAACAACAAAATAGAAAATGTTGAAGTAATAAAAATGCAACCTGATTATTTTGAAGCTAAAGTGAAAAATGTAGTTAACGATACACTTTGTTTGTTGCAAGCAAATTATCCTAATTGGCAAGCAAGCATCAATAATACACCAACAGATATTATTGAAAGAGAAAATGGCTTAATGGCTGTAGCATTAGATAAATCAAGCGCTACAGTAGTGTTTAATTACAAGCCTGAAAAATTGTATTGGTTGCTTTGGTTGCAGTTTGGGCTGCAAGCAGGGTTATTGTTTTATATTACGATTTTCTTTTTTAGAAGAAATATTTTCAATAACAGCACCATTCAATAATTCAACATCGCCCTTTTTATTTTCAGCAGAAAGTATTTCAATGCCTTCCCAAATAAAGCCACACTCGTTATAAATTTTGCAACCATCCAAGATTAATTTTGCCCCCGGATAAATTTTAATGCTACTATTCTTTGGCATTGATAATGCACAATATATTTTCAGCACACTATTTTCTTTCAGAATAATATTCCCTTCTGCTTCTTTATTGCATTGCCATTCAATTACAGCGTTTTTTGGAATCGTAATATCATTCATTTTTTGTGGAGCACACCAATTGTTTTGTAAATACTTTCTAATATTAGTATGCCTGTCGACCAAATTAAAATTTACTTTTCCTATTTGGCAAGGTGTTAAACTGTTTTGATAAGCATTATAATCCATCATATTGTTCGATACTTCTTTATCGCATGGAGCTGTATCCATAAAACACCAACAATTACTGTGTTGTGGAGTATCATCACAACCATCGTTGTATTGCCAGGTGTGAGGCAGGCCCACAATATGACCTGCTTCGTGATTGAAAAGGCCCACATATTGTTCGGCCCATTTTCTTTTTTTGTTGCCATACTCATCTACAAAAGAATCTAAACTATGCTGATACGCACCCACAATTTTCATCCAGTTGCCTTCACCGATGCCGTCCATACTGGCTTTATAAGTAGGCGATCCAATACTGTCTTTAGGATGCTCTAACATAAATACATCAATAGCGTTATCGTTTTTAATGCCGTACTTTTCATAAGGGGCATTCCAAAAAATATTGCGGGTATTATTTTTCTTATTCATGTAGGCTATCTCACTATCAGTGTGGTAGTAAATAGCTTCTTTTTTTGTAGCGCTATCGGTATCAATAACATAACGATATCTAATAGGAAGCACAGGTGTATTATTACCTAAAGGTAAATTCATAGGTTGATTATTGGCTAACTTATCATTAGAATATTTTACCAAATCATTTGCATACATTGAGGCTTCATAAGGTGAAAAATAAGATTGGTTGGTGCCTTTAATAAAATGGAAACTAAGCT
>CAYSGX010000017.1:13033-14049 GCA_964430605.1 uncultured Chitinophagaceae bacterium | reverse complement strand
TACTTTATGGGTGTGTGCGCTACATGTTTTGTGCTACCGTTATAATTTTCTGAATTGAAGCATATTTTACCGGGCTTCCATGTTGTTTCGTTTTTTTCATTTGGTAAATACCAGGCAGATTGGTAAATTTTTGGAGCACAATTATTAAATAAAAATAACAGTAATAACACCCTCCAATATTCAGCAGTAGAAAAATATTTAGTGTAATACTTCATGTAATATTTTATGCGATTTTATATCGCTAAAGTTAGGTAAGTGTAAGCTATAATATTGCAATATATGATTTAACAGCGTTTCACGGGAATGGTTGTTAATGCCTTCTAAATTTTTATTAGTCAATAAATCGTATGTCCAGCTACTGTATTGCTTAGATAAGCAATTCAATCTGCCTGTCACATCATCTAAAAACATTCCTTCCGATAAATCGAAAAAACAATATTTATCATTATAATTTTCTGAAGGAATAAAGCCTAAATGAGCAGTGAGTTGCATTAAAAAATGTAAATGAAAATTCAAGTTGGTTTTTTCAGCTTTATCTAATTGTAAAAATGTGTTTTCTAAAAATTCATATAAAGGCTCGTTAGTTTCTTCTTCTTTCAGCGCTTTATTTAAAACCTCTATCATAAATATCATCATGGAGCTTTTGATGATATGAAAAGTTACGCTGTTGTAAATGGTTTTAAAACGAAACTCTTTCAGGAACTGTAACTCTTTATTGTTACGCTTGTAAACGTCTATTTCTAAAATATTTCCGGGAAGAAAAACAACAGCTTTGTTTTTACTTTTTTTGCCTCTTACACCTTTCACTAAGTAGCTTTGCAAACCCAATTCGCGCGTAAAAATTTTGGTAATAATACTTGTTTCAGAATACTTAATAGTTCTTAGCACTATGCCTTCTGTTTTAACAAGCATGAAAAATTATTTATTTACAAAGTTGCATTAAAGATGGTAAAGTATATTCGTAAAAATTCCAAAGATTATGCATAAATCTCAACATACCGAGGGGGAGAATCATT
>CAYSGX010000017.1:0-13023 GCA_964430605.1 uncultured Chitinophagaceae bacterium | reverse complement strand
TCCCTAGTCTTAAGCTGTAATTTACGCCACGGTCTTCGGGATAAATATGGGTCATGTTCACATTGTACAAGCCCTTGATATTTGTTTCGGCAGCAGGAATTTTTTGTTGATGATTTAAGGCAACTACAGGTTGTGCATAGAGTGCTTTACTCCAGATAATTTCTTCTATCCAGCTTTCATCAAATTGCGGATTAACTTTTTGTAAGCCTTTTATGTAAACCTGCTTTAGTTCATCATGAGGCATGTTATAGTTAGGATGGTCGGTATAGCAATAGTTAGAGATGTAAAGGATATGCTTATTACCATATAGCTCTTTGGGCAGAAAATTAGTTTGCTCTATAAGGCCATTAAATGGCAAATTGGCATCACCAATATTTACCCAATAATATTCTGAAAATTTTTGGTTCAGAATAAATATAGGGCACACCACTCCGGTATATTTCAACTCGCTGCTTTTTTGCAAATATGTTTCAGATAATCCTTCGGTAATGCGAGTAAAAATTTCAGGCGCAAAAGTGGCAATTACTTTATCGAAATAATAAGTTTCGGTTTCAGTTTCAACTTTTATTTTAGTTGCTTCCTGCTGAATTTTTTTTACCGAAACGTCATAGATAAATTTTCCGCCTTGTTGTTCAATTTTATCGGTAAGGGCATTAATAAATACAGCAATACTATTTTTAAAATAGCCCAGTTTTTCTTTAGTGCCACTTTTATCTCTCGATGTAGCTCTTACCTGAAACCGTTTCCACAACCATGAAATAGGCAACTCTTTATAGTGTTTACCAAACTTATGGATAAGCAAAGGTTCCCAGACGATTTTCAGCACTTGCTCGCCACCATATTTTTTAATCCAATCTACAGCAGGGGTAGTATGCAGTTCAGGTTTGTCATTCAGCTTGCTTAAATACAAAGAAGAAAAAGCAAAACGCAACCGATTAATAAATGATAAAGCAGAAAATTGCAGAATGCTCACAGGCGTTCCGAAGGCATAGACTTTTCCGCCTGAATAAAAACTCATTTTACTTTCGAGCCACAACAAGTCGTTTTCCAGATTCAGTTCTTTTATTAAATCTAACAGCGCATGGTCTGAAAGAAAAAAGTGGTGATAAAACCTTTCAATATAACTGTCTCCAATTTTTATGCAGCCTGCCAACCCCCCGCGCTCGGTAGATTTTTCAATTACTGTTACTTCAAATCCTGCTTTTGTAAGTTCGTAAGCTGCCACCAACCCTAATGCACCGCCACCTAAAATGCCCACTTTTATTTTTGAATTATTCATGAATGTTTTTCAGAATGGTGCACATTACTTTCGTTAATGATATACAGCGGACGGTTGCGCACATTACTACTCATGCGGCTAATGTATTCACCAATAATACCAATGCCAATTAACTGAATGCCTCCAATAAACAAAACGCTAATCATCATTGATGCCCAGCCTGTCTGGTAGTTGTCGCCATAAAATCTCTGGTAAACCGCTACCAGTATCATAAAAAAGGCAACGCCTGAAACCGCAAAGCCCGCAAAGGTTGCAAACTTCAAAGGGAAGTCGGAGAAGGACGTAATGCCATCTAATGCAAAGCGAAGCATTTTTCTGTAAGTATAACCCGTTGCGCCTCCGTGCCTTTCATTACGATCATATTCAATATAGGTTTGGTTAAAACCAATCCATGAAATTTGTCCGCGCAAAAATTTATGTTGTTCGGGCATCTTTTTCAGATACGCCACAATTTTTTTATCAATCAACCTAAAGTCTCCGGTATCTACCGGAATAGAAATAGAAGTAATGCTTCCGAGAATACGGTAAAACATTTTCGCAGTCCACAACTTAAAAAAACTTTCGCCATTGCGTTTTCTTCTTTTAGCATACACTACTTGAAAATTTTCGTGCTGCCATTTATTATACATCTCTAAAATCAATTCGGGCGGGTCTTGCAGGTCGGCATCAATAATAACTACAGCATCGCCACTGCATTGGTCTAAGCCCGCGGTAACTGCTATTTGATGCCCAAAATTTCTGCTGAAATCTATATATTTTACTCTTGAATCTTGTTGATGTAACAATTTAATTTTTTGCAACGAATCGTCTTTGCTGCCATCGTTTACAAAAATAAATTCACGGTTTTCGGTTAGTTGATTACAAACTTTTACAAGCCGCTCATACAGCAAATTGATATTTGCACTTTCGTTATAAATAGGAATAATGATAGAAAGTTTCAAGCTATAAAGTTTGCTTGCGAAAATAATCAATATTTGTCCTAAGAAGTTAAAGCGATAATCTACAACTTCAATAAACCATATTTCAGCACACAGTAAATGGCTCTGAAACCATCTTTCCAGTTTATTTTTTTGCCTTCAGCATAAGTTCTGCCATAGTACGAAATACCTACTTCATAAATGCGCACATTGGGGTAGCGGCTCATTTTAGCGGTTACTTCAGGTTCAAAACCAAAACGTTGCTCTTTTAAATTGAGCGATTTAATCACTTCCGAACGAAACATTTTATAGCAGGTTTCCATATCGGTGAGATTGAGATTGGTAAACATGTTGCTTAAAAAAGTCAAAAACTTGTTGCCTATAGTGTGCCAGAAAAATAAAATTCGATGCGGTTTCCCGCCCATAAAACGTGAGCCATACACCACATCTGCAAAACCATCTAAAACAGGCTTTAGTAAAATATTAAACTCATTGGGGTCATATTCCAAATCGGCATCCTGAATAATAATAAAATCGCCTGTAGCCTCTTTAATGCCTGTGTGCAGGGCAGCACCCTTGCCTTTATTTATTTCATGTTTTCTATACTGAATATTGAGTTGTGCGTTTTGCGAAGCATATTGTTGAATAGCATCTTCAGTATTATCTGTTGAACAATCGTTTACAATGATTATTTCTTTTTCAATATTATTAATTAAGGTTACAGCTTTTACTTTGTCTAAAATGCGGTGAATGGTTTTGCCTTCGTTGTAGGCGGGAATAATAATGGATAGTTTCATGAAATTATAATTGTTCGGTATAAAATAGACTTATATCATCAATGTGAATTGCTTTATTTCCGCTTGCATTCCAAAAAGATAGCTTAACATAATAAGGTTCTTTATTGGCAGGAATTTTAGTGTCGAAAAAAACTTCTGCCCAATTTCCGGGTTCAGTTATTCTTTGAATGCGTATCTGCTTTGATTTTACCCGTTGATTTTCTTTATTGAAGAAGGAAATTATCATCTGGGTTTGCTTCCATGTATCATATTCTTTTTCCTGATAAAAAGATTTTGCGCTATATCTTATCCAACCGGATTTTCTTTGTTCCAACATTACTTTAAATTCAGTAGCGTATTGATTTTCATAATCTAATTTCACAGCACAATTTCCCGAGAAGGCTGTTTCACAATTTTTATTTTCTGTTTCTTCAATATCGTTGTAATAAAATAGTTTATAAGAGTCAATAACTTTATTACCAGGTTCGTCTTCATTTGTATCTAATAACTTTCTTGCATCACTTGCAATGGTAGTTCTTCCAAATATTTTCCAATAGTAAGCCCTGTTCATTTGGTCGCAATCCATTATTCCTGCACCAAATACCTGCCATATTTGAAACAAATTTATCCATGTAAAAAATATGATAAATGGCATTGAATAAAGCAACTTCTTTTTGATATTGAAAGAAAAAAATGAGCAAAGCGGAATTAGTAATATTGCATAACATTGTATAATAGAACGTTGCGTACAAGACCCTCCATACCACCAGATGTCCCAACTTGCTGCTATATATAAAAACAATAAAAAAAAGAAGGCTGAAGTATAAAATATTTTTCTTTGAGATCTATACAGGGTGATGAATCCAACAATTGAAAAAAGCATCATAGGAGTATAGATGAACCAACCTTTTTTGTAGCTGAATAAATGATTGATTAAATGAGGTTTTAAAAAACTAAACCCCTGATCTTGATAGCTGTAAAATAAAAAACTACCTGTGTGAATTTTCCAATATAATAATTGAATTGAGCCTACTAAAGCAAAAAGCACACCTGTAATAAATATTTTTCTGTAATGGTTTTTTAGTAATTGAACCTTATTGAAAAATGATTCTTTATTGTGAATTCCCCAGAGAATAGGAATAAGGCAAGATATTATTTCTGTCGGCCTTGTTATTGTTGCCAGTCCGCAAATAAAGCCAATAATAACACTTGAAGTATAAGAAGGTTTTCTCAACCAATTATCAGAAAAATAAATCAGCAATGCATATAATGTAAATAAATAGCTGTGAGTAAGAGGCCCGTCAAAAGAAACATAAAATAAAAAGTTAGTCCCTACAGTAAGCAGTAAAAGAGATACTGCAACAGCACTATCGGGAAAATATCTTAACAATAATTTTCTGCTGAACCATAAGCCTATGCAGGAGAAAATAATACTGCCTGTTGAAATCATAAATTGATATGGAAAAGAATATCCATCAGCAGGGTATCCTGTGACTTTTGCCCACAAATGAGCAACAGCAAATGCAGGCAAATACATAACAGCCATGCCTGTTGAATATTTCATTACATAACAACCCGTTTTTTCTACATAAACCGCCTGATCGTAAATAGGAGAAGGCTGGTATGTTTGCATAATTTGTTGCCAGTTGTTCAGCTTACACAAATCATCGTAAAATAAAGAAGGCAGATAAAAATAATATCCTGAAATATCCCACCTTATTGGCGCGTTTTGCCCTTGTTGATTCCACCTGCTCAGCCAAAATGCGGCAGCGAATAAAAATAAGAAACAAAAAATTATAGAATAGAAAGATAGCCTGGTTTGATTGAATGTATTTTTATTCATTTAACGAAAATAACATTTAGAATACTATTTGGTGTAAGGTCATATTAACCATGATTATTTACCTTTGAATTTATCAATTTAATCTAATGTTCATTTTTAAACGTTTATACGTAACTGCTCTGTTGTTGCTTGCTTATTATGTAATTGCTTTTTATCCGTTAATAAACAGTGGCTTCTATTCTGATGATATTTTCTTTGTGCAAGGAACAATAGGTAACACACTGTATGACAATATCAGTTTGCTGGAATTAGTAAAAAGAGATACAGAGGAATGGATGAAAAGTGCAAGATTTGCTCCATTATTTTATTTGGTTTTACGTTCGTTATTTTATTTTTTTAGTGATGCTTTAAGCTATAAAATCGCGTTGATTATATTGAACATGGCTGCCGCATTTTCCTTCGCTGCATTTTTATACTTGCTTCAGAAAAATAAAAAGATTGTACTGCTTACGCTTTTGCTGCTGCCTGCATTTTTTCAGTACAGAGTAATGTATCACGATGCCTACACTACATTTAATGGGCTGTATCAAGGCATAGCGATACTTAATTTTTCGGCATTATCATTTTTTATTTTATACTTAAAAAGAAGTAAAATATATTTTTTAGCCGCCTCATTATTTTTTTTAATTGCGGGTTTTTGTTATTCTGAAATGACCTTGGTTTTTATACCCATGTATTTATTTGTCGCGCTATGGGTAAATGAGAATATAAAATCAACATTGTTGAATACGGTTAAAAAAATTGTGCCTGTTGCAATAATTACAATATTGTATTTTCTGCTTGTAATTTTTATGAGGCTCAATCAACCAAAAGACCATTATCAATATGAAGGATTAAAAGCATCTTTCAAAGTTTCTGCTATGGCAAGGGTATTGCACGCACAGGTATTTTCTGCAATACCCATGAGTTATATAAACTATGAAATAAATTTCATGCGAGCAGTACCAAAGGCAATGCTGCAACAAATAAAAGAGCACGCTTCAATTATAGCGTTAGTTTTTTTACTGGTACTGTATCTTGCTTTTTTTATAAAGTACAATTCAATACAAAATGAAAACAATTACTACTCTAATAAATTGTTTTTATGGATTGGCTTGTTATTATTGTTGCTGCCGGCAGTATTAATTATGCCTTCAGCAAAGTATCAGAATTTTTCACGCCCCGGAAACGGCTACATTCCGGTTTATCTTCAAAATATGGGTGGCGCAATGTTGTTTGCAATATTGATTCACAACTTACTAAATGCTGCTTCAGCAATAAAACGATATACAGGAAAAGGTTTTGTCGTGTTATTCTTGTTCATTGTGCTTATAACTGCTGCCAACAATATGCGTTTGGTAGCCCGTCAAAATTACAAGGTTTATTATCCGGGTTTGGCGTTAGAAAAAGCGCTTAATGATGGCCTAATGGATGATGTTGATGAAAACGATATTATATGGCTTACCAATAATTTTCACTGGGGGGCTACCGAATACTACAAATATTTTTTCTTTGAAAAAACAAAAAAGAAATTAGTTGTGGTTAATGGTATTAATGAAAATGATTTTAACAACCGAAGCAAAAGTATTTATCAGTTATCTTTTCCCGAAAGTTATCCGAATGTTGTGGCGCTAAAAAAAGTAACCGGCCTAAATAATGGAGATGCTACTTTTGAAAATGCTTCTGAAAAGATTTTTAGTTACACATTTTTTCAAGTGAAGTAAGTAGTAGTGTAAATACAATCTTCATTTAAGATTGTAGATTTAGTAGCATAGAATGCTGATATTTGAAATGTTTGTAACAATAGCAATAAGATTTTGTATAAAATAATGAGAGGTTTTTTAGCAATTAATAAGTCATCATTAATTATATTTTCGATAATCGTTTTATTTATTTCTGTTTATTACAATTACGCTTCGTTATTATTTTCACCTCCGGTAGGAAATCATATTTGGCGACAGGCAGATAGCGCATCTTTTGCATGGAGCTATTGGCAAAATAATAATGGGTTTTTTAGTCCGCAAATAATGAATCTTTCATACGGAAATGGTTATGCAGGAAGCGAGTTTCCTGTTTTTCAATATTTCACCGCAAAACTATATTCGCTTTTCGGGTTTCAATATTGGTTTCAAAAAGCAATACATCTTGTTTTTTATTTCTCAGGCATATATGCTATGTACAGTATTGCTCAATTTTTTACCAAGAATTTTAGTACATCAATAGTTCTTTCCATTCTTTTCTTTGCGGCACCTACATTAGTATTTTATGCCAATAATTTTACTCCCGATGTAGTAGCGTTATCTTGTTCGTTTATAGCGTTGGCGTTGTATTTTAAATCGAAACAAAATTCCAAAAGCGTTTTTATTCTTGGGGCAACACTGTTTTTTACCTTGTCAGGATTGCTTAAAGCAACTTATTTAATTCCTTTGGTGGCAATTATTTTAGCTGAACTGTCAAATAGCTTTTTTTGTGCTGAAAAACACAGCCACCCAAAACACTTTTTAAAATATCTTCTGGCTGTAATATTTGTTTTTGCCGCAACTATGGCTTGGGTAGTGTATATAAAAAACTATAACCAAATAAACGGGCATAAATATTTTCTTACCAGCGTTAATTCCCTTTGGTCAGATAGCGCTTCAACTGATGAGAAAAAATTTATTTGGCAAAGAACAATTAATGAATGGAAATCTTATTTTTTCCATGACTCTGTGCATTATTTATTTTTATTCAGTTTGGTTTTGTTGCCTTATAGTTTCAGAAAAGGCAACAGATTTCTTTCTTTCATTATTTTATATCTGTTATTGGGTGTTGTTGCTTATTATTTGTTATGGTATAATCAATTTTACCATCACGATTATTACACTATACCTGTCTATTCCCTATATTTTTTCTCGATACTAAACCTAATTTATTTTTTACTTAACAATTTTAGAATTAAAATAATGGCAGGTGTAATTAGTCTTTTTTTTATAACACTAATTTTAATAAATGCCCGGTACACCAAAGAGATTTTGAACTATAGAATATCTGACGACACTAAAGTGCCATGGAACAGTGTTTTATGGGGTAAAGATTTAAAGCCTTATTTAAAGAGTATTGGAATTTCTGAAAATGATGTAATTATTTCTATTCCCGACAATAGCCCGCAAGTGAGTTTGTACATGTTAGGCAGGCAGGGATACACAAATTTTCGAGAAGGAGAGTATAACCTGCAGAAAATACTGGATAAGAAGAATGCGGGCGTAAAATTTTTAATTGTTTCTGACGAAACATTGAATGAAACCATAAAAGACTTTTCTCTGAATAAAGCAGGTACATTTAAAAGCATCACAGTGTATCGCTTGTAATATAATGTTCTATGTGGAAAATATTTTCTTACAATATAGTTGCCCTTGCAGTATTTGCTTTAATTACAAGTATCACCTACTTTTTTTTAAACCCTGAAATTACAGGCCCGTTATATGATGTAGCTATTTTCAGATATATAGGTATGCTTGTGAACAATGGAGGCATACCTTATGTAGATGTATTTGACCATAAGCCCCCGATAATATATTTTTTCTATGCACTTGGGCATATAATACATTATAAATGGGGTGTATTTTTTTTGTATATCGCTATTCATGTGGCAGCATCTTTTTTGATATTCAGCGTGCTTAAAAAGCAAAGCCTTTGGTTGGCTTATGCCGTTTCGCTGCTTATGTGCGCTGCCGTTTTGTTTTTCTCGCACGAAATTAATTACGGAGATATTTTTGCCACCCGCTATTTGCTGATGTATGCAATTATTTTATTTGCGGCATATTCATTAGTGGCTGAGAGCAAGAAATGTATCTATTTTCTTTCCGGGTTTTTTTTGACTTTTGTTTTCCTGCTGCAAACCAATGAAATACTAGCCGCTTTTGTGTTTGTTGTTTTTATTTTATACTACACCAAAAGCCTGAAATTCGGCCTGAATAACTTATTGTTTATTGCCGGTGGTGCAGTCATGGTGGTAATTCCTGTTGTGGCTTATCTTATATATGGCAATGCTTTTTCGGCATTTATTTATCAGGCATTTACTTTCAATTTCAACATCTATATTCCCATTCATGAAGATACTTTTTGGAATAAGCTGAACAATGCTTATTTGGGAATGGAATATATTAATATGCACTACATGATGTTGTTTTTAACGATATTGAATGTTTTATTACTGGTAGCCGGGCGAAATAAAGCGGCATTTGCAATAATGTTTTTTGTGGTGCTGACCTTTGGGATACAACTATATGCCACAAGCATTTCCAATAATAATTACGGGCACTATTATTTTCCGTTTATAGCCTATTTCATTTGTTTTTTAACAGTATTTGCCAAAGAAAATCTGTTTCAGATTTGGCAACAGTTGGCTGCAACCTTTTTTATTATTTCGCTTGCTGCTTTTGCTGTTTGTATAAATTATGTGATTATTCATAACAAACCTTTTGAAAAGTATAAAAACAAGCAGTTTGAAAATGCTTTTACTGAAATAGAAAAAAATATTCCTTTTGAAAAAATAAAAAACACCAGGGGCACATTTTTTTCTTGGGAGGTAGGTAACTATATAACCTTAAATGCAAAGTATAATATTATTGCCCCTACAAAATGGGTATATTCAAATGGATTAATTGCTCCTTATTTTATTAGTAATGGTATTGATGAAATAATCATGAATAATATTACTACTCATCAAACAAAATATGTTTTAACCTGGCAATTACCCAATCCTCATCATAGAAGAACCTTTCTGGAAGAAAATTACAAACCTGTTTTTTGCGAAAATGTAGGTATAAATATTTGGCACTAGTGTAATGAACGAATAATACTTATCGCATTACTAAAATTTTAGAAACCTGTTTTGTACTTCCATCGGCATTTGAAGCAAATACTAAATACACGCCTGCTTTTGCATAATCGCCATTAGGATGTCTGCCGTCCCAAACGGCTTGCCCACCCAACGCAGTTGTTTTGAAAACAAGATTTCCTGCAACATCGGTAATTTTTATATCGGCATTTTGAGGTAAGCAACTTACAGCAATAGGCCCAAAATAATTTTCTCTCACGGGGTTAGGAAATACTTTATTGCCACATTCAATGGTTTCATTGCCTTCTGTAGCATCGCTCCTGTATAAGAGTATGCCTTTATCGGTGCCAATATACAGTATGCCACTTGCAGGCTCTATAGCCAATGTGGTAATATTATTTGATAGCAACGGACTATTTTCAGCAGTAAAATATTCTATTTGCCTAGTGCCATCGGGAGAGAAAAGCCATAGGCCATTAGTTGTGCCAATCCACTTTCTGTTAGCGCCATCTACTGCTATAGCCTGTACTCTCTCGGTGCCTAATAACGCACCTACAAAGCCGTCAGGAGCGGTAACTAAAATTTCCTGCGCATCGCAACCTTGCGAGGTCAGCACCGAGCCTGCACAATAAAATACTACTAAGCCTTCCGCAGTGCCCACCCAAAGTTCACCATCTAAATCTTTTGCCATGCACAACACATTATTGTTGGGCAAGTTGCCTCTTCCCGCACCCGTTTGCAATACTATTGATTTATCATCTGCGGCACTTTCCATATCATTGCCTTCACTAAATACTACAATACCTTCTGTATTAGAATTATTGATGTAAATCCATTTTTGATTATTATCATCAATCAATATTTTTTGTGCCAGTACTGTATTAGGATTGTTGCTGGGCTTAAAAGCTTTCCAGGTGCCATCAGGTTTTCTTACTTGTAAATAGTTGGTAGCTCTGTAATTGGTAACCCACATATTGCCTTGCTTGTCAAACTGAATATCGCTTACTAAACATCTGGGGTTGCCCACCGCGTTTTCCATAGTAGTGTTGTAGATAGAAAAGGTGTCAATGAAAATTCCGTCTTCATCTAATTCAATAATACCTGCAAAGTGGCTGCCTACGAAAATATGGTTATTAAAAGGGCTTGTTTCAATTGTAAATAAGTTTGGAAAATCAGCTAAAGCAGGTGTATTATATTGGTCTATATTGTACCAAAAATTATTTTGTGCTCTATGAAGGCCTCTCTGATTAAATAAATCGGTACCGGCATTAGTACCCGAAGCAATCCATGCAAAATCTTTGGTGAAGGCAATATCAGAGAAAATTGTAGAGGGAACACTGTTAGGATTTAGTGAGGTAAATTTATTATTGATTACTCTGCATAATCCGTTGCCATAAAGTTCTGCTACATAAAAAGTAGAATCGTTTAGCATTAGCGCATCTCTAACAAAGGGTAATCCTGCTTCTTCGGTGATAGGTTCGGTAATATTTTGCCCATCATACATTTTCACTCTTGACCCTGTGCCTAAAACAACTTTTCGTTCACATATCAGCAGTTTGTTGTTCGATACGGTAATATTTTCGGTAAGCCATAGCGTATCATTGTTAGCATAAAAGTATTCCCAATTATTATTTCCTTGTTTAAATACCGAGTCATTTATTACTGCAAACACTTCATTGTTGTAAGCTGCTATGTCGGTAGCTGTAGTTGCATTAATGCCTTCATTTATCCCTTGTATTTCCCATAATTGGAAGTTTACCAGATTGGGAGCATCCAAACTCACTACTTGCACACCAATAGCAGTAGCGGCATAAATTTTATTATTATTTATAGTTGTGGCAAACACTTCTACCTGATTACCATCATTACCAATAAAATAACTTTCTTTAATTTCTTTCTTTTCCAAATCAACCACTACAATACCAAATGCGCAAGAGAGATAAGCAAGGTTTTCATAAAAGAATACATCATTAATTCTTTTATTGTTTGCGGCAGTAGAGCGTTTTATATCTGATATATTATAAACGGTATTGTTTTCAATTAAATCTATATTGGCATTATCATAAGCCACAAAAAGCAAATCGGTTTCTTGGTTGTAATAAACACCACTTACATTTATATCGCTTAGCCCGTTTAGTGTTTCATATTTTACGGTGTAAGCGCCATCTAATACGTGCCCGACATAAAAAATATTCATTGCGGCAAAAACTTCTCCTTTTCCAAGGGTAACATTTTTTGCCGAAGTATAAGGCACTTCTATGCGCCATTCACCTATAGCTAAGTTTTGGGTATAGCCCGAAAGGCTTTCTAAAAAAAGACAAAGCAAGAAAATTTTATTCAGTACAGTTTTCATCAAAATGCGGATGAGCATAACAAACGACAATCTTTCTGAGATATTATTTTAAAGTTAAAACAATATCAACGGGTTAATTGACTGCAATCTAATAACTTTGCGCCATTCAAGAAATACAGATGTGGTATAAACTGGCCCGTTTCATTCTTCGCAACCGCTATTATGTAATTAGCGCGGTAGTACTTTCTACTGCGGTAATGGCTTATTTTGTGCCGCGCATCGAGATGGATTATAACTTCGGAAAAATTATTCCGCAGAAAGAACCGGCTTATATCGAATACGAAAAATTCAGAAAAAATTTTGGTGACGATGGCAGCATGATGGTGGTAGCGGTAGAAAACACGCCACTTTTTGAATTAGAGTTTTATAATAAATGGCATGAATTCGGAAAAAAAATAGATAGTATTCCCGATATAGATGAGGTAGTGAGCATTGCCAATATCTATGTGCTTGAAAAAAATAAAGAAGAAAAAAAGTTTGAACTAAAAATATTGTGCGATATACCTGCACCCAATCAGGAATTTTTAGACAGTATTGCCGAAAAAGTTTACGGGCTGAAGATTTACGAAGATGTGTTATACAAAGAAGGCCAAAATGTAACGCTGCTGGCCATTAGAATTAATGAGAAAAAAATGGCATCGGAAAGGCGCATTGCCATTGTAGATGAAATAGAAAAATTAATTTTTGAGTTTGAAGAAAGCACCGGGAAAAACCTGCACGTTTCAGGCTTGCCTTATATACGCAGCTACAAGGTAAAAGCCACTGCCACAGAATTGCAGCGTATGCTCATGTTTTCGGTGATGGTGCTTATTGCGGTGCTGCTGGTGTTGTTCCGATCTTTAAATGCGCTGATGTTTCCGATACTGCTTTCGGTAATAGGCATTACATGGGCATTGGGGCTCATGGTTTTATTCGGATATAAAATAACTATACTCACCGCCATTGTGCCCAATCTTATTGTCATTATAGGTATTCCGAATTGCGTTTACCTGCTTAATAAATATTATACCGAAATAAGAAAGCACGGCAACAAAATA
Organism: uncultured Chitinophagaceae bacterium; assembly: GCA_964430605.1. Lineage (GTDB taxonomy): Bacteria > Bacteroidota > Bacteroidia > Chitinophagales > CAIOSU01 > CAYSGX01. Next base: position 20 of record CAYSGX010000017.1, on the reverse strand, counting down.
AGGGCACTTTCCAAAGTAAT
>CAYSGX010000016.1:17451-17939 GCA_964430605.1 uncultured Chitinophagaceae bacterium | reverse complement strand
GTTTCAGCAAATGGCTATTGATGAAAAAGCGGGGTTGTGGGCGATGGGTGTTGATGGGGTTTGCCCTCCTTGGTTGTTCAGGCAGTATAACAGAGTAAACAGAATGAAGTATTGCATGGGTTGTAAAAAAATGGATTTAACAATTAACAAATAAAAATTAAGAAAAATGGCTAGACAAACAGGAATTTTAAAGATTCAAGGAACATTAGACGATTTAACATTTTACAAATCGATTGATGGTGACTTAGTAAGAACAAAAGGCGGTGTATCGGGAGAACGTATTGCTACTGACCCAGTATTTGCCAGAACCCGTGAAAATGGGATGGAATTTGCGAACGCTGCAAGAGCAGGTAAAATAGTACGTAGTACTGCGCGAGTGATGATGCAAACAGCATCGGACAATCGTGTGACATCACGATTAACCAAATTGATGACACAACTTAAAAACTATGACACTACAAGTGTAAGAGGTGAGAGAAACGTTGGTG
>CAYSGX010000016.1:4885-17441 GCA_964430605.1 uncultured Chitinophagaceae bacterium | reverse complement strand
TTACAGGCTTCAGTAAGAGGCATGTTGAAAGGTTTTGAGTTTAACTCAAGAGCTATCTTAGGTAGTATTTTATATGCTCAAAAAACCATTGATATGCTAACGGGTGAGGTTGAATTTCCTTCATTTACACCAATCAATGATTTAGCGTTTCCTGATGGAGCAACACACTTTAGTGTTTCGGGAGCATATGTAGGGATTGACTTTCTTACTGGCATTAGTGATATTGGCTATACCAATAAAGTGAACTTGCCTATTGATGGTGCTACCGGGGCAATAAATTTAACTACTGCTTCAATACCACCACCAATTTACACAACAAGATTTTTCTTGTTGCAAATTGAGTTCTTTCAAGAAGTAAACGGTGTGCAATACACACTTAAAAATGGTGCCTATAATGCTTTGGCGATTGCCGAAGTAATGTAAGTTTAATGCGAAAAGTAAAAAGCCCTCGTTTATTTTCCGAGGGCTTTTTTATTTGTGCTATTTACTGCGCATGTATTTGTAGAAGATTGCACGTTTTGCATCTTTTATAAGTGAGATACTACGTAAATAATTAAGCTCTAAATCTTCGAGCTGGCGCAAAGTGGTAACGGACTTTTGAAACTCTTGAATGTTGTGGCTTGCTTTTTCCTGACTTTCGCGAATGCACATTTTTAGGTCGTTCAAGCTGATGAAAGGGATAACTGAACCACGCAAAAAAGGATGAAAGGATTTTGAACGCCATAGCCCGAAAAGTAGCCAGTAGTAAAATTCCCTTTCTTCAGCAGATTGGAGCATAAAAACGAAGCAATTGGCGCAACTTTCTTTGAGCGGTTTCCCGCTGTTCATTCCTTTATTCAGAATAAAAAAATGGGGCTGTGTGTAGTGTGCGCCTGTCTGATGGGTTTTGATGATGATACTTGACATAATACGAGCAATTAAATTTTAGCTCGCTGCGCTTCGCACTTATTATTCAAAAGGAAACCAGAAAAAAACGGGAAAAAAAAGAAAAAGGAAAGCAAATTTTTCAGGGGGGCGAAGGTGGCTGTCAAGGTTTTTGCAATAAAAAATACTACCTGAACAGGTGGAGATTTTTTTTGCAAAACCCGTAGGGCTTGACCTTTACTGCCAGCAGCCTAGCCTTTGCAAGCCCCCCTATTTTTGCTGCACCTTTTTCTTTTTTAAATAATTAAATAAAATGCCTTATGGAAAATCCTTTTGAAATTTTGATGGAAAGACTTGATACCGTAGAAAGACTGCTGTATGAAATAATCCAACTACTTTAAAAGAAGAAATAGAAAATAATTGGCGGGGTGGACTACTCGCAGGGGAAATATAAGCAAGACTTATTATTGCAGCGCAGCAAAAGGCAAGGGTAGCGAATGAGTGAAATGGAATGATGGTGTTGGGCATGGAGTGTAGCTTTATTGCCCTTAAGGTGGCTTTTGCGGGGCTTTTAGGGCGTAAAGCGCAATGACATAGGGCAGCAGCATGAAATGGAAGGAAAGAGCTACTATTGCCGTGCGGTGTAAAGAGGCTGGTGAAATGAACGAATGCAAGTGAAGTGAGGGTCGGAGTGAATGTAGCAAGGCGAAATGAACGAACGCCTGAACGGTAACGAGCAGGAGTGAATGAACCTGCCGAATACACATAGCCATTATTAAATACTGCTTATGTTTCCACTGCACCGCTGAAGGGTGGAGGGGAGCGTGAGGCATTTTTAAAGAACTGTGCGCACTGCCGATTACTATAGCTCGGCTGCAAACGAAAAGCAATACCATTAAAAAGATTGATTAGATACATTGCTTTGAGGGCTGCAATGGACTGTTGGATACTTAACATAAAGTCGCCTTATGTGGCGAAATAGGGTTTGCAGCTTGCTATTGGATAGCTTAAGACACATAAGCACGCTTTATGTTAAAGTAGCTTCCGCCAAATTTTTAATACCGGCATGAGCGGAACGGTGGTGGTGGTTGGAGTGTAGCGGCTTTTTGTTTGAGCCATTTTGTGTTGAGCATAGCTTTTGCACACCGCAATGAAATGAGGATGGGCAAGGGCTATAAAGCAAGGCTAATGGCTACACAAACAAGCATGACGGTTTAAAAATGGCGGCAACGGGACACATGATGGCGTGTGAAGGGTTAGGTTGTAGGAGGGCACGACATGAGCCGAGCTCGTTAGCATTGGGATAACACTACCTTTTCATGCTTTATTATACTGAAAGAATTTTTTTGCCCTTTTCATCAATGATGATTTTCTGATTGTCAAATTGTGTTACTAAGGCAAAACCATTGTAGAATGGTTCTATTGCCAAGTATCTTTGTTTGTAGATTTCTTTCCCTTGCTTGTCAATGTGATGCCAACCTTTACTGTCTTTAGCAGTTGCAAAGTTTTTATGAAAAATACCCAAGTCAAGGAAGTCAATGTTGTTTAGGTAGTTTCCATTTGTATCAATGTGCTTGTAAAATCCGCTTGCGGTTTTTACACAAGCAATTCCATCTTTAAAATCACCTGCATAGGTGAAGGTTTCTGAATAGATTTTATGGCCATTCAAATCAATATGAAAATATTGATTGCTGGCATCTCTTACCGTGCAAAGGTTTTCCTGATAGTTACCTGCCCAAAGAAATGAATTGTGGTAAACTTGTTTACCCAATTCATTGATGTGAAACCATTTTTCATTTAGCACAACTGCTGCTCTGTTGCAGTAATAGCCAAATGTTCTTGTGTATCTTTCTGAATAAATTGCTCCACCATTAATGTCAATGTGGTAAGCTCCTATATTGTCAAATACAGGGGCTATGCCGGGTGAATGAAATTTGAGAACTTCAATAAAATGCTTTTCAAATATTTGTTTCCCCTCAAAAAGAAAATGTGTGTTGTCTGCTGATACTTTTATGTTTTGCCAATTCATTAGTTCAATAATTTTTGTTTGAGTTTTGAAATCTGATTATCAGTTAATCCACAAGAAAGTAAGTAGGGTTCAATACCTCCCTTGTCGTTAATGATGTCCAACACTAAGTTTAGCCTGCTGATTTTTACATCAACTTCACTTGCTAAATAGTCTGCATAAATTATTTCTATTGGTGTATCTGCAAGCAAGTGTAGCATTGAAATAAAAATTCCTGTTCTGTCTTTACCTGCAAAACAATGAACTGCAACAGATCCTAATTCTTCATTGATAATTGCCTCCATTGCATTTTTTATTTGGTCATTACATCCTATTGCAAAAAAGCGGTAAGCAATTTCTTCATTGGTGCCCTGATGGTGTTTCTCCTTAAACCATTCGGGTTGGTTCCAAGGGTCAAGTTGTGCTTTTATGTATTTGAATTTTGAAAGGGTTTGTTCGTAGTAAGGCAATTCTTCAATTTCTTTATCTGCTCTTAAATCAATTACGGTTTTGATTTGCTTTGCATTAAGTAATTCATCAAATCTGTTTTCATTTTGAAATAAAGTCATTGTTGCTGTTCGGTAAATTCTACCACTTTTAATTTTGGAATTATGAGTGCTTATATCCCTAAAGTTCCAAAGGAAATCACGGTTGTAAAGCCACTCACAAAACTGTTTTACTTCTTCCAATTTTTCAGTTGTTACTAAAGTTTCTATTGCTGTATAAAAGAAGTCAAGCAATTTTCTTTTCTGTTGGTTTGCTTCGGGCAAAAACAAAGTACCTTTGATGTTGTAAAAGGTTTCTTGTTCTTCTTTGGTAAGGATGTTTGCAATAAAGTATTTTGGTAGGAAGTTGAATTTTGAATGTCCTTTTGAAAGGTGGTTTAATTGAATTGCAACTTGCAAAGCAATGTTGTAAAAGAAATAAAATTGGTAGCCATCGCTTCTGCGGTGCATACCTGAACAGCTTTCAAATTCATAAATGAATTTGTCAACCAAATCTGTAATTTGTTTTTCTTTTTGCTGCTCTGTCTTATTGTTGTTGTAATCCCTTATCAATTGAGCCAAGTATGAACCTATATCGTAAAGCTGCGGCACTCTCTGATACAAAACTGTTTGACTAAAATCTGTAATTTCTGAACCTAAATAGTTTCTATCAATCTCAGCAATTTTAGTGCAGATGGCAAATTCAATTTTGGGTTGAGATTTGAAATATACTACTACTTTGTTTCTCATTGCTATTTCACGAATAGATTGAATTTCGGTATGAAATAGTTTTTGGAGTTGGTTTTTAAGAATACTTGTTTCAAAATCTTTGTTTACCAATAACTGAATATCAATATCAGAATTGGGTGTGGCTTCTTTTCTACCAAAAGAACCGTATAGCAGTGCTACATCTATTCCTTTAACATTGGGAAACATTTTTTGTAGTTGGTCAATCTTTTTTAGCTGTATCATTTTATTAATTGTTGTTTGAGGGTTTACGCATATTGCAAGATTTGCATAGCGGAATTGATTTGTAATTTTTTACCAGTTCTGTGTAAACAGGACTGTTTAATACTTCTTGTATTGAGGTGTTCTCAATGTTTCCAAAATCGCCTAATGATTTACGGAGATTATCTGGAGCACAGCAAGGAGAAACTTTACCTGTTGCTGAAATCCAAAGTTCTTTTGTGAGAAACGGACATTCGTAATGTTCCGGCACTTCTGTATTTTCATTTTCATTTAAAGGAATGATGTTTTCTAAAAGCACCTTTTCACCATTTGGTTTTCTGTATTGCTCTTGGGCTGCTACTGCTTGTTTTACATACTCATTCCATTGTGTGATGCTTTCTTTTGAAACTTTCATTGAAAGGTCTTTTATTTCCTCAAAATGTGCCCAAAGCTGATGCCCTTTTACTCTATCAACTCCTAATGAAGCAGCCAATTTTACAATGTCTGCTAACTCGTGCATGTTGTTTTGCATAAAAGTTAGTTGAAGGGTTACACGGCATAAGTAGCCTGTATTTGCAAGGTGTTCATCACGGTATTTTATAAACTCTTTTACATTCTGAATTGCCTGTTCAAAGTCAATTCCCTTCATTATTTTTTCGGATGTTTCCTTTGTTGCTCCATTCCAACTGATTTTTACATCTGTAGTATTTGGCACAATCAATTTTGCCCATTCTTCAACAGATTTTTTTGGGAATGTTCCGTTTGTGGTGAGATTGATTTTTATGTTTTTCTGCTCTGATAATTCAAATATTTTATCAAACTCTTTGTAAAGCAATGGTTCGCCCATTGTGGAAGGGATAATTTCTTTTACTCCTAATTTTTCTGCTTGCTGAAAAATGTCTTCTACTGTTTCAAACTTCATTCTTCTGCGTTTCACTCCTGTTTCTTTGAATAGCGTTGGGATGAAATCACTGTAAGGACTGTGCTCTTCGCACATAATACATTTGAGGTTGCAATCTTCGGGATTGGTGTCAATGGTTATTCGCCAAAGGTTTTTTGAAGTAATGAAACGGTTATAGATTTTCTCTAATTCTTTGCAATGGTCTTGGATATTTGGAACACTGCCATAGGTTGAAAACAAATAACCTTTCTGTCCATATTCTTTCATTAAATGAGGGTTTGCGATAGCAAACTTCATTTGCTCTGCTAATGAATTTGTATTGCGGTGTTCAAATAATAATCCATTTACCTGATGTTGCACATACTCTTTCATTCCTCCAAAATCAGCTGTGATAACTGGAACTTTACAAGATTGTGCTTCGTGAATTACGAGTGGTGAATTTTCTGCCCAAATGCTTGGAACTACAATGCAATCAACTTTTGAGAAAACATCATTGGCTAAGTTGTGATTGATGTATTCTCCGGCAAACTCAATTTTGTTATTAGAAGTTGCTGCAAGCAACTTTAGCGCCTCTGTGCTTTGCCCGTTTTGTCTACCGTAAATTCTTAGTATTGCAGGTGTTTCAATTTGGCAGAAGGCTTCAATTAGTTGATTTACTCCTTTAGCCGGTATTAGTGTGCCAATGTAACCGAAGGTGAAATTGGTATTGTCCTTTGATTTTTCAGTTTGAGTTAGGTATTCAGTTGGGAAACCATAATCTAAGTAAATGATATTGTTTTCAGGCACTGAAAACTCATTTACAAATCTATTACGCAAGTAATTAGATGGGGCAATGAAAGCATCAACTTTGTTGATGATTGCTTTTGTTTCAATCATTCTTTGGTGTGTCCAAGCACTCCAATGTTCTATGTCTTGTTGTTCGTTTTCTTCTCTGCCACTGAAATAAACTTTGTAACAGTCGGTTGCACATTTGTGGTCTTGCTGCCCAGAACACAACTGAAAGTTGTTTTCCTTGCCAATGCTTCTTGTTAGGAATTGCCCTCTTGGGCACATCAGCCAAAAGTCGTGAAGTGTGAAAACGATTGGAATGTTTTGTTTATTGAGTTCATCCACAATTCCGGTTGAAAGATGGTTGAGATGTCCGATGTGTGCAATGTCGGGTTTGATTGCAGCAATGAGCTTTGCGAAATTGCTATCCATTGTCTGATGACGGTAGCCATCTTTACCCTGTGGATTGTTTACGAAGTAAAAATCCAAGTTGCTGTTTTCTGTTTGCTTTCTAATTTCAAAGTCTGGTCTGTATGGATTTTCCTCTCTTGTGAAAACAGAAACCTTGTGATGTTTTGAAAGTTCATTGCAGATAGACTGGCTGTAAACTTCAGAGCCAGCATTGTAGTTTAGCGGATAGCCGTGAATGATTTTGAGGATATGCATATTAGTACAATGTTTGAAGATAAACTTTATCTTTTTTGTTGAAAAATAGTTTGCATGAGCGGAACGGTTGTGGCGGTTGGAGTGTAGCGGCTTTTTGTTTGAGCCATTTCGTGTTGAGCATAGCTTTTGCACACCGCAATGAAATGAGGATGGCCACGGGCTATATAGCTAGGCTAATGGCAACACAAACAAGCATGACGGTTTAAAAATGGCGGCAACAGGACATGATGGCGTGTGAAGGGTTGGGTTGCGGGAGGGCACGACATTAGCCGAGCGATGAATAGCAAATATTTTTTCAATTTGCTAAATCAAAATCTATACTGTCAGTTGTATAGCTGCAAGTCTTTAATAAGAGAAAGTAAATATTATATTTGCGAACACCATATATAGATACATACATGCATATTGAGATTTACATTGCAACTATTGGAGATTGCGCACAGCTAGTTGCTCATTTGTTAAACAGTGAATTTGATATAAATAAAATTGAAGCCTCAACTTTAGCAGAACAAGATTTAAAGCAACATTTAGACAAGTTAAAAGACAGTTGCTACATATTAGCTGAAACAAATTATGTTGACAAGGTTTATAGAGATAGTTATTATCACTATTATTCCTCAAAACTAAATAAATACAAACGAGATTGTATCAGGCTTTCGATTTTTGAAGGACCAATTGAGGAGTCAGATTTTAGAGACGAAACTAAGGTTGAAAAACTTAATTCAAATTACAGAGGTTTTATAATCTTAAGACCTACTGCGCCCTATATAATAGGAAGAAGCGTTATATCACCTAAAGCACTTAAGCTTAATTCATTTCTGTGTTGTACAACAAGAATACAAACAACTGTAAATTCAATTAAACTAGAAGTTGAAGGATTCCCTCATTCATCGCAGGATACTGAAACTATTTCATGTGCAGAGACATCTTTGTGGGCATTAATGGAATACTTTGGAACAAAATATCCCGAATATAGGCCCATATTGCCGTCAAAAATAATTCAAACACTCAACAAAGTATCACATCAAAGGCAAATACCATCAATGGGTCTTAACATGCAGCAAATGTCATTTGCATTAAAAGAGTTTGGATTTGGTACAAGAATTTATTCTAGAGAAGAGTATGGGGCAGACTTTGAGCGATTAATAAGTTGCTATGTTGAGAGCGGTGTGCCACTTATTTTGGGCATAGACAATTGGCCAACAGGAAATATTGGACATGCAATGCTTTGTATTGGGCATGAGCAAATTGAAACTAAAAAAATAGATTCACTACCAGAAAATTATAATTTAAGCAATGCACTAACGGATACTGTCAATTCAAAAGGTATAAAACTTTATGATTGGGATGATATAGAGAAGGATTTTGTATTTGTTGATGACAATTTTCCAGTTTATCAAAAAGCAACATTAAAAGCCCCTACAAAGCATTATTCAAGTCCATGGCATGACTGTAGTATAAAACATTTTATTGTCCCACTTTATCCTAAAATTTATCTTGAAGCATATGAGGCAAAGAATTACATCTTATTAATGCTGACAAAAGGAAAAGATCCTTTATTACAAAATAACAGCGAGGTGTTAATAAGATTTTATCTTACTTCAAGCCGTTCATATAAAGATAGATTAGCTTTAAATAACACATTCGATAAGGACGTTAAAGACATTATACTTGAAACACCAATGCCAAAATTTATTTGGGTTACTGAACTAAGTAATAAAGTGCTTATGAAAGAATATAAAGCAAATGGCCTTGTTATTATAGACGCAACTGAAGCAAATCTTTCAAGTAGGCCAATGGTTATTGCTGCATACAACGATAGAGTAATAAGTTATAACTTAAAAACTGGAGAATTAGAAGATAAATCGCTACCTTTGCAAACCTTTTCAATATATCTTAATAATTTGAAAAAAGTATAAATATGATAAATAAAATTAGCAAAACAGACAATATAAGACAAAAGCTTGTTAATGAAAACAAGTTGTTTATACTTAATACACCTGATGATGTTAAGGCAAAAAATGAAATTACTACTGAAATGGAAAAGGTGCGCAGGGAATATAAAGTAAAAGAAAGAAACTCAATGGTTTCAGCAGCAAGCGTACCTTTAACAGCATAATTTAAAAACTCGTTTATAATTTTAAGCCCACATTAGTGGGCTTTTTTTTTCATGACAAGTTAATGTTCTTCAAAAAAACTACCCTTTAGGGCGACATAATTTTCATTTTCTTCTATTGGTTATTTCATTGTCTAAAAATTCAAATACACCAAGATTATGTAGTGTGCCTATTATGAGCTTATCATATATTCCTTTGTTTTCAGCAAGTTTAAATAAGTTGAATTTCTCAAAATTAGTATCAATGTATTCCCAAGACCAATCAAGTTTTTCACTACTTGAAAGGTTATTCCAATTTATTTTGTCATTCAATTTGTTCAATAGCTCAATTGTCACCGGAAGATAATAAAAAGAATAGTGTGTAGGATTAAATAAATCTATGTTGTCTTCAATGAACTCTCTTGAAATATTGTCACAGTTCTTTCTTATTAACTCTGATTCTTTAAAATTCAATTTGTCCTTATATTTTTCAATAAACTCTGGTGACAGTTTAGTATTACAATATTTACAGAGGTTTTCCCAAGGCAAGTATTTGATAAAATCATCCTGCAAAAAGTAACTGATGTCGTTTTGTTGTAGAGTAAACACGCGAGATAGAAATGACTGTAGTGCCATTTTCTTTAATATTGGATTAGTAAACTCTTTGGCTTCATAGTATCTTTTATAATGATTGAATATGAAAGCAAAAGATTCTTTATCATATGTGATAGCAGGGTTCAAAATGACTTTTTCCCAATTCCATTTTTTTGATGCAGGATATTTATAAATAAGTTCTATGCTCTTTGGATTCTGCGATAAAGAATCAAAGTCTAACTTCTCTGAGTACTTTTGAATAAATTCAACTGAAAGCGGAAGATTATTATTAGCTGACAATTTCTTCCAATCCCATTTATCTGAAAACTCTTGAAGTATTTCTTCCGTGAGATCAATATTAATCCTTTGTGATACCGCATTCCAATCGAGAATGTCTTTATATCTTTTTAAATTTTCTGTTGTTGACAGAGGCTCTTTTGTAATTAGCCATTTGCTCCAGTCAAATCTGTTACCATATTCTAAAAGTAAATCTTCAGACCATTCTATGTTTTTAGATAGATGAATGGAACTAAACTCGATTTTGGATTCGTATTTTTTAAAGAAAGCAATATCAAGTTTTAAGTTCTTTATTTTCCAAAGGGCTGACCAATCAATTTTTTCATCCAAGTTGTTAAGTAATTCATCGTTCCATTGAATCAAATCATTGTTCATTAAATGATAGCGGTCAAGATTCAAAACCGATTTGTATTTCAAAACTTCATCTTTTGTAAAAGGATAGAAACGAGAAATCAAATCAATTTTGAGTTGATTTAGAGCAATTTCTTTTTCTTCTTTTTCAAATAGACTTCTCATATTCTAAACCTCTTCCATTTCATCAGTCCCTAAATTTTCAGAGCGTTCTTCTTTAGCTAAAAATACTTTGCCAAAACCACCATTGCCAAGGTCTTTTACATAGCGGTATTTGTTATCAAAGAGTTCAATCATTTAGAAGACGTTTGTGTTTAATTCAATTTTTATATACAAAGCAAAGCGTGTGTCTGTGATGGGTTGTCTTAAACATTTAGTTCCGATTTTAATGTCCTCAAAATGTTTATCGTCCTTCCAATTTCACTACTATGTTCGTTCTTGTTTATGTCGTTATGATTTAGTGGATTTAAAACCAAAGGCAAAAGGTTATCAATCTCGTCTTTTGTGTTCTGTGTTAAGTTGTATTTTGCTGGACTTGGATACGAAGTGATGAATTTCTTTGTTGAACCCCAAAATTCGTCCGCTTTGAGCTTACTTTGGTCAACTACAAATTTCACGGTCACTTTACCAAAACAGAATTGTTTCAAAATGGCTTCAAATGCCGAACGTAGATAAACTCCTGCTGCTTTGTTGTCACCTGAGTTATGGTAATTCTCTGCGGTCTGAATGAAATAGTCTAAATGGTCATTATTCCCCTGTCCTTTGATTTCTTTCACTACTGGAATGGTAAAACCTATTTTTGAACGACCTGCATAAATTTCAAAACACTTCCAACTTCTGTTGTTGTTCAAGTAATTTGTTTTTACAAACTCATACCAAGGTTTGTCGTAGGTTGTAATAAAAACCTGATAATTGGCAAAATCTGATTTAAGTATTTCTAAAAGTGGCAAACGGTTTGAAATGTCAAGTCCGATAAAAATGTCATCAAGAAAAAGTATTTTACATGGAATGCGCTGAATATGTCTCTTTACCATCCCTAAATAAATAGAAATCGCAATGGCAGAAAGTCTTGCCTCATTCAAGAAGATATGCGGCTTGTCTATTTCTTTTCCAAGATATTTGATTTTTACCCTTACGTGGTTTCGCTCAATGTTTTTATAATCGGGTGTTGGTTTTGCTTGGGTGTAGTTGAGTTTCAGTTCAATGTTGTGACCGAACTTATCCAAAATTGGTTGGGCATATTTCAGGATGTTTTCAATACTGGCTGTGTCAAATAGTTTTTTGAAAGCGGTATCAAAAGCATTAATTGATTTATCTACATCATTCTTTTTTTGAGTGATATTGTAGGCTGTACCTTCTGTTGGCTTTGCAACTGCCTTTTCAACATCATCCCAAAGTTCACCCAATTCTTTATTGCCTGTAATGGCTACACTTTTAAAATGTTTGAGTACTCCTTTCACTAATAAATTAAAAAGATCTATCTCTTTATCTTTTTCAATGTGATGAATGCCAAGCAAGTGTTTGTAGGTCAAAAAACTTTTGAGTTTGATGGCATCACGAATGCTTGTATCACCTGATGCATAGGTGTTTTTAGAACTCTTCTTTACCGTGTATTTTTTATCTGTGGCAGTTCCATCTTTATCAGGATTAAAAGTTACTTCAATATATCCTTTCCCTTTTTGTGCTTTGGTCAAGAAAATATTTTCAGTTTCATCATAACTTAAAGTTTCAGTTGATGATTGAAAAAAGTCTTTTAAGGCATAATAAAATGAACTTTTACCGCTACCATTTTCTCCGTAGATAAACAAGTTTTTGCCATCTACATTGAATTCATTCTTACCGTAGAATGCTTTGTAATCTTTTATTTCTACTTTCTTAATTTTCATAGGCTACTAATCTCAGGAATTCTAATTCCAATTTTGTAGAATTTTTCAAATTGGTTAATAGAGGTATTGAAAAGTTGATTTTCCTCTAAATATTCTTTTGCTTCTTGGTCAGGATAAACAATTAAACAATCTAAAAGGGTGTTGCTCCATTCAGAACTTGCTATACTTAATTTCCTAAGAGTTCCTGTATCTCTTGCATAAGCACTCAACTGGCGAACATCATCAATTTCATAAGGTGTGTTTTTGTATTGATACTTATACTTAGCATCTATTACTGTTTCTTTCCCTTTGGTTGTTCTTAAGAAATCTAGCTCACCGAAATTTGCGTCTGCCTGAAATATGATATCTTTTCTTCCAAGAGCATCTTTGAGTTTACCGAGTACATATAACTCGAAAATCAATGGCATATTAATCCAAAATGGTGGCACTTCAATTTCTTCGTTTTCTTCTATAAAATTGATGTTAAAGCCAAAGCGTTTTAAAATAATAATGGCTAAGTCAACAGCCTTGGTATATTCAGAGTAAAATGGATTGTGGCGAACTGATTTCACTTCACCAAGCCCGATATTCTCATCTACTTGTTCAAAAGCCGGGAGTATGAACCTTAAAATTTCATCTAGTCCTTTATCCTTGTGATGAGCAAGTTTAAGATAACGCCTTAAAAACAAAAGAGCCTTTTTTATAATACGGTTTTCC
>CAYSGX010000016.1:0-4875 GCA_964430605.1 uncultured Chitinophagaceae bacterium | reverse complement strand
GTTTTCCGGCTGGTTAAAGCCAAACTCATCATAACCGCAAATTGTGTTTAGGTTTCTACTTTTATAGGTGTTTTGTTTTAGCGTTTTTGTTACATGAACTTTCCCTTTTACCTTTCCATATAAGTTGTTTTCTACTTTGTAATAGCCTTTTTTTAAGCCTTTTCGAACGATAGTTTGCACAACTTGAAGAAAGTAAACTATTATCAAAGGTGTTATTAAATCTTGTTGTTTATTGATTTTAATTTGAGGCTTTTCAAATTCTATTTTGAATAGATTATCTCCGTGCTTAAGTATTTCAGGATGTTTAAAACTTTCTGATAACATTCTCAAATAATCAACTTGACGAGTTGAAGAATCCAGTTTTGGAGTTACATATAAGACCTTATCGGTATCAGCCAACCAACTTAAACCAATGAAATAGCCTGTTTGAAATCTTTTTTGCTGAACATCTACGGAATCAATTAGTTTGTTTGGTTTTTTCAGTAGTGCAATAAGTTCATCCTCAGTTAAAGAATAACAGTACTGATGCTCATTGATATGTGTTATTTTGTCAGACATTCAAATCGTTTACCATTACCCTTGCAGACTCAAGCAATACACCATCACTAATATATTCCATTAATAAAGGCTTGATTTCATACTTTAACTTCATAGCAATTTCATTGTCATCAACCAAAAAGTAGCTGTGTCCAATCTGAATGGATTGTTGGTCGAATTCTGGTGAAGTATGATTATCAAATATTTTTTTCACTGCTGAAAAAAGAGTTTTAGCCTTGTTGTGAGTAATTGCATAATCATTTGATGGAACATGTATAAAAGTAAATCTTCTTCTGATGGCATAGTCAATATGACTCACACTTCTATCTGCTGTATTCATAGTGCCGATTACATACAAATTATGCGGCAACATTATTTCGTTTGTGCCATTATTTAGCTTGTATAAAGAGTTTACACTCTTGCCTCGATATTCTAAAGCATAAATCAATTCCCCCAAAACCGAGGTCAGATTTGCTCGGTTGATTTCATCTATAATCAATACATAAGCTTTGTGGTGATTTTCAGATTTAGCTGCTTCCTCAGCAAATGAAGCTAGAATTCTGTTCTCAACATCATACCTAATTTTATCACCATCAGCATTTACCTTTATTCCTCTTACGAAATCTTCATACGTGTATGATGGGTGAAACTGAATCAAATTAATTTGTTCTTTACCCTCTATTTCAGGCTCTTTTTGAAAGATACGCTTATCTATTGCCTCAATTAGTGAATATTGTTTTTCTTCATCGCTCGTGAGCCATTCAGCTATCTGTTTAGCTAGTCTTGTTTTGCCAGTACCAGGTGGGCCTTGTAAAATCAAGTTTTTGTATTTTTCTGCGGAATGATTTATCATAACCTTCTGTATTTTTCTAATTGAATCTAAAAAAGTAAATGTGTTTGGATATACCTCTCTGAATTTTCGAACTGTATTTTCAGAAGCGTGACTAAAACCGTCTCTTTGACCCAAGGCAACGTCCTCAATTTTTCTTGCCTCCTTTACCAACCATACAATTTGAATGCTACCTTGATCAGTATAACCATCAGGAGCATATCCGTTTTTCAAAATTATTCCAATACCCCCAAGCCATTTAGTTCCTCTTCTAACAAGTGCAATGTCACCTCTACTAAATTCTGTTAATGGATAAACTCTTGCACCAGTTTGCCCGGCTGGCCCTCCTGTCCAGACAGCATTATTGTTGACAAACTCATCAAAGTAGTCACTGTCTTCTTGACCATCAGCCCAACTACTTATTTGACAATACTTGTTTGAAACTCTTAACTGGTCTTCATAATTCGAGTTGATTAGTACGTTTAGTAAATTGATTTCATAAAGTTCGCAACCCGGAAATGCAGATTTCAATTTCTCAATGGCTTCAAAGTAAAATTCTATTCCTCTTTGGGCAAATCCTGAAACTACTTGCTTTAAATCCGATAATTCAGGCAGAGGTAGCGAATTCATTTGTGTATCAAAAGGAATATAAAGCTTAGGGTTAATGAGAAACATTGCTTGGCTTAGTTTGGTAAAGCCAACATTCTTTAACGACAAAACATTTTTAAAGTCATCATCAAGAATAGTGATGCCATTATACACTTGTTTGAATAAATTCCATAAACAATCGTTCCCAATAGTGATTCCTTCTTTATTGATGTAATTTCCTTTGGAATAAAACAGACTAAGGGTGTTTGGTGTAGGTGTTGGAAAAACAAAGTCAGTTGGAATATCTTGTACAATACCAAATGCATTTTTAGCTTTCGTAAAAGTATCGGTTCGTTGGTTCTTTGTGTTTCTTTGAGCTAACGCATATATGTATGAAAAGGGGTCAATGGTTGAATTTTGAAGAATGGCGTGTTCTGGCTGAAAAGTATTTCTAGCAATAGCCAAAAGTTGAGTTTCTCTAATTGACACATCCTCTGAAAGTTCATCAATATGTTTACAGATAGCTCCAAAAAAAGCTACCCAATCATAATATGTAGTATATACACTTGACATCTTAAATTATATCAACGCCTCCTTAATTATTCTTACTTCTTCTACACTATCCAGTGTCTCTATGGCAAAACGAACAGGGTGGTTGGGGTCATACAAACGCTCAAACTCACTTTGGATAATCGCCAGCTTTTCTTCTTCCCTCATAGCATCAGTTATGGGTTTTAAATCTCCCAAATGCTTTAGGATTTCTTTGCCTGCCGATTTGATTTCTTCATTAAGGAATAGTTCAAAAACAATGGCATCTAAAACGGATTCAAAAAACTTAGATTCAACAGTGTTCTTTTCTTTATGCTTGTTCCACTCAAGCAAATAATCTACTATCAATGATGTGAAACTTTGATTTTGTTTATTTGCATTAGGTATAAATAATTTTCGCACGTTTAAAGGTTTCACTTGTGCAAACGTACGACCACCTTCTTGAGTGAATTTTGTGTATAGAAAATCCGTTATGGAAGAGTTTAAAATTGAGAGTAAATATTTGTAGTCAAAGTCTGTTTTTTTGGCTTTCTTAAAAACAAGTATGCTATCGATTACATAAAATCCACTAGTATCAATGGTTGCTCTAATTCTATCTGAAGTTTGACGCATTATTATTTTTTCTTCTTCAAATAACAATGGATACCTTTGCCTATTCAAGGCATACCAAGGCATTATGCCACTTTTTGCTTCACTACGCTTTTCTAGCTTTTCTTTGAATTCAAACAAATAGTCTCTGATATTTGGGAAAGTATCAATATCCGTTGCCCTGTCAGTATAAATAACCAAATGCTCGGTATTTTGAATAGAATTCTTGTCTATTTCACCACCTACTAAAACAGGTTTTAAAATCTCTTTTTCAAAATTGTTCTGTTCCGAAAAGTCTTTTGTTATTCTAAATATTTTGTCTCCGCCCGTAGAAATTCCACTTGCCATTTCTTCGGCAATGTCATCAATGGTAACTGATACTTTTCTGAGCTTTTCAATTATTCTGAACTCTTCTTCAGTAATACCAAAAACAGATGCAGGAGTCTTTAAAGTAGATGAAACAGATTCTAGTTTGAAAACTTCTCTGAAATTAAGACTCTTTTTATTAGCGTTTCGGAGGTCTGCATAAAAGTATTTATTACCACCAGAATTATTTTTTGAAGACAAGAATATACAAGATGGAACTGTGGCTGTGTTAAAAACCCCATCACCTAAATTGATACCTATGTAAAATTGATTTCTTGCCAAAAGAAACTTCCTTGTTTTTTCATACTCTGATTGGAAAAACAAGTTGTTAGGCACTATGTAGGTTATAACTCCACCATTATGTAAAAGCCGAATACCTTTTGAAATAAAATAGTTGAAAGTATCAGGTGTTCTCATATGAACGTCTGAAAACTCATTCTTAAAAAATTTCTTTTCTTCAGCTGTTAAGTCTGCACCATAAGGCGGGTTTCCAATCACAATATCAAACCCCGCTTTTTCATTCCAAACTTCAGAAAAATAAAGTCTAAAGTCAAAGTTTATGCTAATGCCAAAAGTCCTTTCGGAACCTTGCATTCTTTCAGAAATTGCATTGTCAATTCTTCTTTTTAAATCCTTTTTCTCATCTAAGTCTGTTTCGTTAAAAAATTGGTCTTTCAATTCTTCGATTCTTTCTGAAGCTGAGCTTTTCCAATTCTCAGGAAAATTTATCAACGAGTTACCACAAACAATTTTATAATCTAAGTTGGGCAGGGTTTCAATAGGGTCTAAGTCGTCTTCGTCCACCACCAGCGAGAGCCACAAACGCAAACGGGCAATATCTATGGCAGAGGCATCTATATCTACACCGTAAATGCTTTCTTGTATGATGTGGCGTTTCAGGCGGTAGATGTAGCGGCTTTCACTTACGCTTTCTCTGTGCTCAATACCAAAATCTTTGAGTTTTTTGGTCAGGTAATCGTAACTAAAATGTGGTTTTAGCACCAACATAGCATTTACCAACTCGTGCAATAAACCAACAGGAAAAGCACCCGAACCAATGGCAGGGTCGCAAATGCGGATGTCGCTCAGTTTTTGGTCTATCAGGTCAGCATTTTGGCGTATGCTTTCGGGCAGTTGGTATTTATAGGTTTTGGTTTCGCCTTTGGCTGCCACTCGTTCGTCATTTTCCAAAGCGAAATGTCCTTCACGAATGTAGGTTTCAATGTCCTTTTTCGGTACACGGATATTGTCCGTGTGTTCCAGTTCAATTTTCAGGTTGCCTTTTTTGTTGGTGCTTCCACCAAAGATTGCGGTTTGATCTGAACCCAATTCTTGAAAACTGCTTGTGCCACTGTTCAAAGCATTATCCAAATAATGAATCAAGCTTTCCTGACACATATAATGCACAATTTCTCTTG
>CAYSGX010000015.1:0-18141 GCA_964430605.1 uncultured Chitinophagaceae bacterium | reverse complement strand
CCAATTCATCGGTGCCAAACCAATGCGTCCATTTTGCAGAGGGTACATCTTGCTCATCAAACGGCCCTACAGACTGCGCGTTTTTACTATCCTGATTCAGTGGTAAATAAGGTACCAGCGGCCATAATGCAAAATCATATTCAAGGTCTTTCCACTTCACGTTTAATAATTCCTGCGGAAACTGGGCAATACCAAAATCAACTCCAATTTGCTTAAATACCGGGAAATATATTTTGCCTTCATATTGACACATTATTGGTTTTTCGTTGGCAAGAAAAGGTGCCGATACTGCCACCAAAGCCAAAAAAGAAGCAATGTAAAAAGAAATTACTGCCACCTTCTTTTTGCGGAATTGCCTTCTTACGGTAGCCCAGAAACTTTGGTCTAATTGTTTAGGTTGTGTTGCTGTTGCACTCATAATTTATATTCTCTTTGCATTCATCTAATCACTTAAAGTCATTAGACGAATATAATAGCGTTTATTTTTTTGTATAAGAAATTCTTGGGTCAACTAGGGCATATAATATATCCGATATCAGATAACCTACTAATGTCAGAATAGATGAAAACATGGTAACGGTTAATACCACCGGATAATCTCTTCTGAAAACAGCCTCTAAACCTAATTTACCCATGCCCGGAATAGTAAAAATCCATTCTAAAATTACCGAGCCGCCAATCATTGCAGGAAACACCGATGAGAAAATAGTAATTACCGGCAATAATGAATTTCTGAAAGCGTGCTTCCACACTACTGCATTATTAGTTAACCCTTTCGAGCGGGCGGTTCTGATAAAATCTTGTTGTAAAACTGAAAGCATACCACCGCGCATTTGTCTTGAGAGATAAGCAAACGAGCCATAAGTCCAGCAAATTAATGGCAATGCCAAATGATAAGCTTGTGCGCCAAATCTCACAAAGAAACCATCTTCTTCATCAATATCGGCTACTCCGGTTGGCGGAAAAATATCCAGATAATCGCCCCCGCAAAGAAATATAATCATCATGGTAGCAATCCAGAAACTTGGTAAAGAATATAAAATGAATAAACCGGTAGTAATCGTCTGGTCGGCAGTAGTATCTTTATTTACTGCTGAAAAAACACCCAACGGAATGGAGATAATATAGGTGATGAAAATTGAAATCAAACTGATAATCATGGTATATTGAATGCTCTCCCAAATTAATGTACCCACAGGACGCTTGGCGAAATAAGAAGTGCCAAAATCACCACGGATAAATCCTTCAGAGAGCGTTTCGTCTTCGTTGCTGCTAAACCATGGCGCATCGCCAAACAACCAGCGGTGATATTGGTTTTTAAGCCCGTTAAAATGCAAAGCAGGAATATAGTTTTTCCATTTAGTAGGATTAGCCTTCACCGCATCATAAGCAACGGTTGTTTTTTCAAATGCAGGTGTGGCAGCAGCCAGTTGAGGAAACTGTTCTAATTGTGTTTGCATTTCCGCAAAAGCAGATTTCACTGCATCATCATTATAGCTTAGGTATAAATTATTTACACCATTTCTTAACGTAATTAATGCGCCTGTAGTAGAAGCATCTCTTGGCAAATCCAATACTGAAAACTCTAAGGCTTCTATTGAATGATAATAACTTTCAATTTGCTGCCAGTTGCCATAATCATTTACTAAACGGTCTAAAGTTTTACGATGGTCAACCTTGCCTATTTTAAATAAAGTATCGCTGGCTGCCGCGCTGGAAAAAGAAAAATAAAATAATGGCAAATCCAGTCCCAGTTTTTTGCGAAGCATCCTGTATGCCTTATCACCAGCCAGCTTGTCTGATGATTGCCCGCCATCGCCACTTGCTGCACGGTTCAGCATTAATTCTGCGGGGTCGCCCGGTGCACTCGACATTAACGCAAACGTTAACAGCGAAATAGCAAAAATGGTAGGCACAAAAAACAAAACACGCTTAAAAATATATTTTACCATAACAACTAAAAGTGAACAATAGAAAAACTGAAGTTGATTACAGTTTCTGTGTAATCAACTTCAGCATATAATTTTTGCAAATTGAAAATATTAGTCAACCTGAGTAAGTCTGAATGTTTCTTCAAAATAGCCGGGGCGTAAAGGCGAAGTTTGTACTTCTTCAAAACGCTTGCTGATGGCAATTCTTTCTTTTGGTGCCGATAAGAAAATGTAAGGCACTTCTTCATAAATTATCTCTTGTAATTTCTTATAGTGTACCGCTCTTTTTTCTTTATCTAATTCACTTCTAATAGCTTCAATTACCGCATCACTTTCAGCATTGCCAAAGTAAGTGTAGTTGCTGCCGCCATTAATTGATTCGGTATGGAAAATTTGTTTAGGGTCGCTTTCGCCCACACCACTAATCCAACCACCGTAAAACATTTCAAAACTGTGATTTTTTTGGTTTTGAATATAGATACTCCATTCCTGAGGCACCACATCCACATTAATACCTGCTTCGCGAGCTGCTTCTTTAAATATTAACGCGGCATCTCTGCGAGCATCATTTCCGTTATTGTAAGTAAATGTAATGTTGAATTCAGTTAACTGCCCGTTTATTACTTTATCAATAGTGCCATTGCCATTACTGTCTTTCCAGCCGGCATCGGCCAATAGCTGTTTCGCTTTCGCAACATTAAAATCGTAGGGTGTAATTTTATCGTTGTAGTAAATGGCTTTTGAAGGGTGAATAAACCCTGTAACACGCTGAGCCAAGCCATAGCCAATTACTTTGATAATTTTATCTACATCGGTTAAATGTGCCAATGCTTTTCTCACATTTTTGTCTTCAAACTTGGGGTTGCGCTGATTGATACCAAAATAGGTATAGCTCATGCTTGGTGGAGTAGAAAGCCAAAAGTTTTCTTTCATCTTCTCGCTTTGCGTAACATCTGTAACCCAGTCTTTAGATTTAATACCATGCATTACATCTAATTTTTTACCTTTCAGTGCTACCAGAGCGGCTGTTTGGTCATTGATAGTTTGATGTATCAATTTATCAGCATTCGCTTCAAATTGTTTCAAGCCTTTTTTGAAAAGCTCATCGCCCCAATAATTTTTCTTTTTCTTGAAGGTAATTTTTACCCCCGGCTGCCATTGGTCAAATTCATAAGGCCCGCTACCTACAACAAATCCTTTTTCTCTTTGGAATTTTTCTGAATTGTATTCATTAGCAAACTCTTTTATTTTTGGATTGGCAGCCAGTTCTTCAGCTTTAGTATTAAAATCGGCTAAAGGAAATTCTTCTAACAAGCCCTTGGCATCATATACGTAAGCGGGAATAAATACAAATTGACCGCTCATTTCTATGTTTAAGTGATATACTTTATCGCACACTACGGTATATTTTCTTGGATTTTCAGGATATAAAATCACATCGCTGATTGATTCAAAGTAAGGTTTATTTTGCTCATTATTAACTTCCGGGCATTTGTAAACTTTTAAACTGAAAACAGCATCTTTTGCGGTAATAGGCTCGCCATTATCCCACTTGGCTTCTTTGCGAATTTCATAAGTGTATTTTGAAATACCTGTTTCAGCATCTACTTCTATTTCAGGAAGCGACTCTGCAATTAACGGAACTATTTCTAAAGAGATTGGGTCGTAGGTTAATGCTGCTGAATACAATTTCCCGATGTAGTACCCTGCTTCGGCACTTTGATAGTTGGTAGGATTCAGCATGTCAGTATCAGAAAGAGCATGAACCACTACTTCATTCTTCTTTTCTTTTTTGCTTCCGCAGCCAAAAGTGAGTAGTATTACTACAGCTAAAGCGAAAATCTTGGCAGTTTTGAACAACAACATAATTTTGAATTGTTTGTTATGTGAATTTTAAATGAGCAACAAATATAGCAAAGATTGTTTCCTTTGCGGTTGAACCTGAAATGGCTATGAAAAAAGTATTAATTACAGGCGGAACGGGCTTGGTGGGCACAAGGCTTACTGCATTATTAACTGAAAAAGGTTTTGAGGTAATGTTATTATCAAGAAACCCAAAACCATTCAGTAAAACAAAGCAATACCGTTGGGATATCTTCAAAAATTATATCGAACCCGCGGCTGTTGAAGCAGCAGATTACATTGTTCATCTGGCAGGCGAAAGTATTGCCAAAGAAAAATGGACTTCCGAAAGAAAAAAGCAATTGCTGGAAAGCCGAACGAAAAGCAGCGAAATATTATATAACGCGCTGAAAACCTGTCCCAATAAAGTAAAAGCCGTAATTGCCGCGAGCGCTACCGGATATTACGGCAACAGCGGCAATGAATTGGTTACTGAAGAATCGCCTGCCGGAAAAAGCTTTTTAACTGAAGTATGCACGGCTTGGGAAAAAGCCACACAGCCACTTTCCGATATTACCCGATTGGTACAATTGCGCATAGGTATTGTGCTTTCCACACGGGGCGGGGCTTTAGCCGAATTACAAAAACCCGTTAATTTTGGTGTAGGCGCATATATTGGTAATGGTAATCAATATTATTCATGGATTCATATTGACGATTTATGCGGAATAATTATTCACGCTATTGAAAATGAAGAAATGAAAGGTGTTTATAATGCCGTTGCACCCAATGCTACCCGCAACAGAGATTTAGTTGATTCGATAAGATTTGCATTAAAAAAACCAAGTGTAGGCATTCCTTCACCAGAATTTTTAATAAAACTGTTAATGGGCGAAATGGCAGCCGTAGTATTAGACAGTTGCAAAGCTTCGGCACAAAAAATAATACAGGCGGGCTACGAGTTTAAATTTAAAACGCCCTCACCGGCTTTGCACGATTTGTATAAGCGGAAGGTGTAAAAGGCAAAAAGCAACTTCAGCACATATTAAAAGATATAATATTGCTAACTTTGTGTAGATTAAATAATGATATGGCAGAAAAGCAAACACATATTGATTATTGGAAGCGGGAAGCTGAACGGAATTGGGAGACTGCTAATTATTTAAAAGCGGGCAAGCAGAATTTAATGGCATTATTTTTATTTCATTTAACCATTGAAAAATTAATTAAAGCGCATTGGGTAAAAGACAATATTGATAATTTTCCGCCAAGAACACACGACATACAATATTTATACAACCAAACCGAGCTTAATTTGCCGGAGCATTATGATTTCATGGCTATTGTAAATAATTGGAATATTGATGCAAGGTATCCTGATTACAGGGACAAAGTGTATCAATTAGCTACCGATGCTTATGTTGTTAAGCAATTTGAAAAAGTAAATTCACTACGGGCATGTTTACTCGAAAATCTTTAGACAATTATATTTCCGGCTTTCTAAAAGAATTGCAATTTTTAGGCATTAAGCCAAAAAAAGCTATACTCTTTGGTTCTTATGCCAATGGCAAGCCAAATGAACTAAGCGATATTGATTTGGCAGTTTGGGCAAATGATTTTTCAGGCTGTACTACTAAAGATATAGAGCCTATAAGTAATCTTGTTTCTAAATATAATCGCATAGAACTTCACACATTTTCATCAAACGAAAGTGAAGCTGATAATCCATTTATTGGAATTATTGAGCGGACAGGAAGAGTGGTAACAAACTAATCACTACCGCAAATCATCAATAAACATTATACTTGTAAAAGTTTTTCAACTCTGAAAAGCTCATACAATTAATTAAAGGCTTGAATAACAATCCATTTTATCGTTCGTGGCAGCGTTTTTTAAAAAACCGCTCAGCAGTTTTCGGACTGGCGCTTATTGTAGTATCTGTTGTAGTTGCTGTTTTGGGTTATACGGTTACACCCGATAGCACGCCCGATGCCAATGACCAGATTCTGCAAATTACCAACAAGCCGCCAAGATTTAAAGTGGCTTTGCTACAAAAGCATAAGAACAAAAACTTTGAACAGGTTTCTGTAATAGACAAAATGTTTTCAGGAGCGGAAAATAAATTTGAGTTAATACCCATTAATAAATTCCGTTTTTCTAACGATTCAATTATTGTTGAAGAATACACGCATTCTGAAAGAGTAAGCGAAAAAGCATTTTTACTGGCAGACATTGTAAGCCCTTTAAATAATGAAGCATTGCAATATTCTTTTAACGGAAACAAGGTGAGTTATAACGATATTTCAGGTAAAAATTTTCAAACCACCGTAGAAGCTCTTCAGCAACAAGCCGCGCGACAAATAGATAACCGTACTTTTTGGTTAGGTACCGATAAGTTTGGCAGAGATATGTTTAGCAGATTAATTATTGGCGTGCGCATTTCCCTTTCAGTAGGGTTAATTGCAGTAGCTATTTCAATTTTCATTGGCGTTTTACTTGGTTCATTAGCCGGCTATTTCAGAGGCTGGGTAGATGAATTAATCATGTGGTTTATCAATGTTATATGGTCGGTGCCTACTTTGCTTTTGGTATTTGCCATGACACTTGCCATAGGAAAAGGCTTTTGGCAGATATTTATTGCCGTGGGCTTAACCATGTGGGTAGAAGCAGCCCGTATTGTGCGCGGGCAGGTTATGGGTATTCGTGAAATGCAATATATAGAAGCCGCTCATAGTTTGGGTTATTCTCACACCCGCACAATTCTTTTACACATACTGCCCAATATTGTGGGGCCTTTAGCGGTAGTGGCAGCCACAAATTTTGCTTCGGCAATTATAATTGAAGCGGGGTTAAGTTTTTTAGGTATTGGAGTGCAGCCCCCAAAACCATCGTGGGGTGGAATGTTAAATGAAAATTATGGATACATTATCGGGGAAAATCCTTTTTTGGCAATTATTCCCGGTGTGGCTATTATGATTATGGTTTTAGCGTTCAATTTTGTGGGAAATGGGCTACGTGATGCTATGGACGTGAAAACAAGTATTAATAAGTAATTTATTTTATTTTACTTTACCGAAAATTGCAACTAAAATTAATGGAGCCTTTTGTTACCGATGTAGATACCAAAATGAGTCATTTTGAAAGGCTCCTCACTATAAAACAGCTACAAATTAATTCGCTGTTAGAGGTATCTCAGGCAATCAATAATAATTTTTCTATCTCGGCTCTTTTCAGAATTTATGAATTTATACTGCGGGCGCAAATGGGCATTAACGGCTTATTGGTGTATGTGAAAAATTCAGATTGGGATTGTGTGTGCGCTACGGGAATTGACCCCGAACTGAAAAATAAAATTAATGTGGTACGCGACCTGTTGCCTTACAAAAGCATTACCATATTACGCAACTTCACCAACAAAAATCTGAATCAGTTCGATATTCTTATTCCGGTATTTCATAAAGACACTCCGCTGGCTTATGTTTTAATTGATGACCTGAGAGCCGATGATACCGACACCATAGAAGAGAAGCTGAAATTTGTACAAACCATTACTAATATTGTAATGGTAGCTGTAGAAAACAAGCGGTTGTTCAGCAGCCAGATTCAGCAAGAGGTAATGAAAAAAGAGCTTGAATTTGCCGCGCAGATGCAGGCAATGCTTGTTCCTACCGACTTGCCTAATGATGAAAAAATAGAAGTGGCTTCAGTGTATATGCCTCACCATGAAATAGGTGGCGACTATTTCGATTTTCTAAAACTTTCAGAAAACGATGTGGCATTTACCATTGGCGATATATCGGGCAAAGGAATTGCAGCGGCATTATTAATGGCAAATTTCCAGGGCTATTTAAGAACCCAGATGCTTGAGGCTAACGACCTGAAAATATTGATTGAAAGCCTTAACGATAAAGTGAGCAATATTACTAAAGGCGATAAATTTATTACACTGTTTTTAGGAGTGTTTAATTATGAAACCAGAGTATTGCGATATGTAAATGCCGGGCACAACCCCCCAATTTTATATAATCAAAACACTTTTTCGGAACTGGAAACCGGCTGCACTTTGCTGGGAATGTTTGAAGATTTGCCTTTCATTAATGTAGGTGAAGTGGTACTGGATAAAGAAGCGGTTTTGATAAACTACACCGATGGGTTAATTGATTTCGAGAATGAAAAAGGCGAATTCTTTTCTTTAGAAAGGCTGATGGCGTTTTTTGAATCGAACCACCAAATGCCCATCTCAGATTTTAACAACAAACTAATGGAATATGTAAACGATTACAAAGGAGAAGGTACTTTTGTAGATGATATTACTATTTTAAGTTGCAGGTTTCACTAAGAAAAATAAATTTTTATAAGTTTGGTAAGAATATTGCAGAGAAGCAGTTTCTTAATCACTAAAAATATTGTCATGAAAAAATTATTCTTTATTCTTTTAGCTATTGCCTGCACATTGCCATCAATGGCGCAACTTACTATCAATAATGTAAAACTGCCTGCCACATTAGATGCCGAAAAAACCATTTTGCTGCTGAATGGCGGAGGCGTTAGAAAAAAAGCATTCTTCAAATTATATGTCGCAGGCCTGTATGTAGAAAAGAAAACTAAAAATGCCGAAGCGGTAGTAAACGATGACAAGCCTATGGCGGTGCGTTTACAAATTACTTCAGGCATGATTAACAGTGACAACATGGCCGAAGCTATTAATGAAGGCTTTGAAAAATCGTTGAAAGGAAATACCGCGCCATTAAAAAAAGAAATAGATGCTTTTGTAGCCACGTTTAAAAAAGAAGCTATTAAAGAAGGCGATATTTTTGATTTATACTACAACCCTGATGAAGGGGTGAAAGCCTATAAAAACAATAAACTTCAAACCACAATTAAAGGACTTGTTTTCAAAAAAGCATTATTCGGCATTTGGTTTTCAGCTACACCGGTCGATGATAATTTAAGAGTTGCTATGTTGGGCAATTAATTTCTGCCACAACAACATTTTATCAATCAACAAAAGCACGTTTACATAAAGTGTCGCGTTTGCGGTTTTCGTAATTTTTATAACGCTACTTTTATTGCCGCAAAGTTTAATTAAAGCAACAGCATGTCGGCAGTTTTTTTTTTATGGATTATAGCAGCATACTTTTCGTTATTAATGCTTATTTCCTATTTCACTTCAAGAAAGGCAGATAACAGCGATTTTTTTATCGGCAGCAAGCAATCGCCATGGTACATAGTAGCCTTTGGCATGATTGGCGCATCGCTATCGGGCGTAACTTTTATTTCTGTTCCCGGCTGGGTGGGCAGCAGCCAGTTTGCCTACATGCAAACCGTACTTGGATATTTGATTGGCTATTTTGTTATCGCCACCGTTTTAATGCCCATGTATTACAGGCTGAACCTTATATCTATCTACGGCTATCTGGAGCAACGGTTCGGGTTTTGGTCATACAAAACAGGCGCATTTTATTTTTTGGTTTCGCGCACTATCGGAGCCTCTTTCCGAATGTTTTTAGTTGTTATTGTAATGCAGTTTACCATCTTCGACCAGATAGGATTACCCTTTTGGCTCACAGCTATAGCTTCGGTTGTTTTAATATGGCTTTATACTTTTAAAGGCGGCATAAAAACCATTGTGTGGACAGATACCTTACAAACATTGTTTATGCTCGTTTCGCTAATACTTACCATTTATATTATCGGCAAAGAGCTTAACCTGAATATGGCAGGGGTTGTATCTCTTATAAAAGAAAGCGATTACTCTAAAATTTTCTTTTTTACCGAATGGCAATCGCCCAATTTTTTCTGGAAACATTTTTTAGGCGGAATATTTATAGCCATTGCCATGACCGGCTTAGACCAGGATATGATGCAGAAAAATCTGAGTTGTAAAAGCATTGGCGATGCGCAAAAAAATATGTTTTCGTTCAGCATAGTTCTAACTTTTGTAAATCTTATTTTTTTATGCTTGGGCGCGTTGCTTTACCTGTATTGCGAAGCCAATCAAATTTCACTGCCTGAAAAAAGCGACCAGCTCTTTCCTATGCTTGCCATGCAGGGTTACTTAGGCGGTTTCGTATCTGTTTTGTTTGTATTAGGATTAATCGCTGCCGCTTATTCCAGTGCAGATTCGGCATTAACCGCGTTAACCACTTCATTCTGCATAGATATTATTGATATTAAAAAATACAGCGCTGAAAAGCAAAAAACGCTTCGCTTAGCGGTGCATATCGGCATGTCGGTAATTATGTTTTTATGTATTCTGCTTTTTAAAGCCATTAATAACGACAGTGTAATTAAAGAGCTGTTTACCATTGCCGGCTACACTTATGGCCCGTTGCTGGGCTTATACACTTTTGGTCTTTTCACTAAGCTGAATCTTAAAGACCCGCTGGTTCCGGCAGTATGTATCGCTGCTCCTTTGGCTTGCTATTTGCTGAATAACAACTCCGAATATTTATTCAACGGGTATAAGTTTGGCTTTGAACTGTTGTTGCTCAATGGCGTTTTAACTTTTGTGGGTTTGTTGTTGATTCAACGCGGCAATTCAGTAGTTAGCGGTCATTCTAAAAAGACACAGAATAGAAAATTAGACCCTTAATAAATATGGACAATCAAATAAACAACAAATTCGACAAGAAAAAAGTAATCGGAATGATTACAGGTGCAACAGCTTTCTTAATTGCATACTTTGCAGTTCAACAAGTTTTTTTCAAGTCACCGACATTTGACAAACAAATGATGCAAATAGCAAGTGAATTAAATAAATCTTGCCCAATAATGGTTGACGCTGAAACCCAACTTGACAATGCTGTTGCACTTCCTGACAATATATTTCAATACAATTATACATTAGTGAGTATGGAAAGGGTAACTGTTGAGATTTCCGAACTTGAAAATTATTTACAACCAATCATTTTGAACAACATCAAAACCAACCCAGACCTGAAGACTTTTAGAGATAACGATGTAATTATGGCTTACAACTACAAAGACAAAAACGGTGAACATCTATTCAAACTTACTTTCAAACCAGAAAATTACAAATGATAACTAAGCATATAGTATTGGCATTTTTGATTCAACTATTTATTTTGACCGTTACATTCGGACAGTCAGGAAATGGAAATCTAGTTTTTTGGAGTGCTACAAAAAAGCTAACAGTGGACGACTTTGGAATTAAAGTAAGTAATGAAAACAATCCTTCTTTTGCTCAATTTTCCGTAGACTATCAAGTGAACGGATTTGATTTTATGACGAAGAATTTCAACAAGAAAGTTCGTAACTACATTATTGTTTCGGCTTCTTGGATTGACACGACAAGTAACGTTTTAGAATCTCTTCGCTACCAGCAAACGCTTTTTGACCTATGCGAAATTTACACCCGACAATTTCGGAAGGAACTAAAAGAAAACAGAAAGAAAATAGCTTCAGGGACTCAATTTGTTGAAGAACTAAATCAAAAAATTATGACCGACTTTACGAACAGGAGAGTTATCTATGACAGAGATACGAATTACGGCTTAGTAACTGACAAACAATTATTTTGGGAAAATCAAATCCAAAAGGAACTCGAAGAATTAAAAGATTATGCTTTTGACAAGTGACAGAAAACGTTAAATAATTTTTTCAGAACAAAAACATTTTATCATGCAAAAAAACTGGACAGACTTAAAGGCAGATTCATCGTGGATGATTTTTAAAGTAATGAGTGAATTTGTAGAAGGCTTTCAAAAGCTGAATAAAATTGGCCCTTGTGTTTCCATTTTTGGTTCGGCAAGAACACTGCCCGATACCGAACTGTATGAAACCACTGTGAAGCTCTCGAAAAAATTAACAGAAGAAGGTTACGGTATTATTACCGGTGGCGGTCCGGGCATTATGGAAGCTGCCAATAAAGGCGCGTTTGAAGGTGGCGGAAAATCGGTGGGCTTAAACATAGACCTGCCTATGGAACAATTTCACAACCCATTTATAGATAGCGACAAGCTGATTACGTTTCAATATTTTTTTGTGAGAAAAGTAATGTTTATTAAATATGCGCAAGCGTTTGTAATGATGCCGGGTGGCTTTGGCACTATGGATGAAGCCTTTGAATGTTTAACGCTGGTGCAAACGTTGAAGGTTGATAAAATTCCCATTGTATTATATGGTAAAGATTTTTGGGAAGGCTTGCTGGAATGGCTCGATAAGGTGATGTATCAAAAATATAATCACATCCATCAAGATGATTTATCGCTGGTGAAACTTACCGATAGTATTGATGAAACAGTAGAAATTATAAAGACATTTTATAAAGACGACTGTCAGCTAAGCCCGAATTTTTAATCGTTAATGAAAACATTTTTTCTTTCCATAACACTATTTTTTCAGGCTGCACTTTTTGCTCAGGAATATAAAAGCTACCCTTCTGTTGCCGCGCCATTAGAAGGGCAGCTTACACTCTCGGGCACTTTCTGCGAGTTGCGCAATTCGCATTTTCATGCAGGCATCGATTTAAGAACCAATGCCGAAGAAGGGCATAAAGTATTTGCGGTAGAAGAAGGTTTCATTTCCCGTATCAGAATATCGGGCAGTGGCTATGGCAAGGCATTATATATCGACCATCCCAATGGCTACACCAGTGTATATGGGCACTTGCAAAAATTTACACCCGAAATTGAGCAGTGGCTTCGCAAGGTTCATTATCATTTAGAAGAAACACAAATTGATACGCTGCTGCCACCGGGATTAATTAAAGTGAAGCGAAAAGAATGGGTGGCGCTTTCGGGCAATACCGGTGGTTCACAAGCGCCACACCTGCATTTTGAAATGCGTGAAACCGATACCGAAGCTCCCGTAAACCCCAAGCTTTTCGGATTGGTTATTGCAGATAATGTGCCGCCTTATCCCGGGCAATTAATGCTGAAATGTTTCGACAAAGAAGATGCTGCTTTTAATGAAATAAAACTGAAGCTGACAAAAAAAGACAAGGTATTTGGCTTCACTAACGATACCCTGAAGGTGAATGCGTCAACAATAGGCCTTTCATTATTTGCTGAAGACAGAATGGAGGGTAGCGAAAACAGCAATGGCATTTATGAATTGTCTGTAACAGCCAATAATAAACCCATTTTCGGCTTCAATTTTGAAAAACTTTTGAACTTTGATGAAGGCCGGAAAATTGCCGGGCACATGGAGCACCGTACTCATAAATTAACCGGTACAAAATACCATCGTTGTTACAGGTTGCCGGGCAATTATTTATCGGTTTACGACAGGGAAAAAGGCGATGGCTATATAAATTTAAGTGCCGGAGAAGTAAAGAAAATAGATATTGCAGCCTATGATTTTTACAAAAATAAACTGGCAATAAGCTTTTTCTTACAGCACGATTCTACTGCTAAACTCTTTACCTTTCAGCCGAAAACATTTCAAACAATTTATACTTATGATACTAAAAATATTTTAGAGGCCGATGGTATCAGCATAGTTTTTAAGGACTCTACTTTTTATGAAAATATTTACTTCAATTACAGCGTAGCCAATGCTTCACCAACCTCAAGAATCTATTCCGGAATACATCAGGTGCATACCGATTTAGACCCTTGTCAGCAAGAGTTTGAAATTACCATTCACGATATTAATGTGCCCGATAGTTTAAGAGAAAAAGTGTTGGCGGTGAGAGAAAATTTTAAAGGCAACCGCGCGCCATTATATGGCGAGTGGAATGGCGATGAGTCATATACTTTCAGAAGCAGAGAGTTTGGGAAATTTTACATAAGCATAGATACTACACCGCCCAACATCAATCCTGTAAATATCTACATGAATAAATTAATGAGAACTGAAAATACGGTGAGGTTTAAAATATCAGATAATCTTACGGGCGTAAATAAGATAAACCTATATATCAATGGTAAATGGGCGCTTTGTGAATATGATGCCAAAAACAGTTTGGTTTGGCATAAATTTGACGCATCGCTTGAACAAGGCACGCACAATCTTGTTTTTGAAGTAATTGACAGAATGAACAACAAAAAAACATTTGAAACAAAATTCAGAAGATAACTATGAGTACCACATTAAAAGCGGGCGATAAAGCCCCCGCGTTCACTGCGCAAGATCAAAATGGAAACACCATTAAGTTAACTGCTTACAAAGGCAGAAAAGTAGTTTTATATTTTTACCCGAAAGACGATACTCCGGGCTGCACCAAAGAAGCCTGCAATTTTCGCGACAACTTTAACCTGCTGAAAAAGAAAGGCATTGAAGTAATCGGCATTAGTACCGATAGCGTGAAGTCGCACGGAAAATTTGCCGATAAATACGAGTTGCCTTTTACATTAATTTCCGATGAAGACAAAACAATTGTTGCCGGTTATGGCGTGTGGGGCGAGAAAAAATTTATAGGTAAAACCTATATGGGCACAAATCGCACTACTTTCATTATAGACGAAAAAGGAATCATTCAGCATATCATTACAAAGGTAGATACCACTAACGCTACCGAGCAGGTGTTGGAGTTGATTGAGGGGTAGGTTTTTTTCGTGTCTATTTATAAGCCACTGTTGCGGCACTTATTAACAACACTTTTTCTTTTGTGCAATAAAGGAAAAATGAATTAGTAGCGGAATACTGAAATTTGACGGTGATTTACTAATGCTTATTGTAGCCTTGTATTGCCATGCGTAATCTGATAGATTTTATTGCACGCTTTCATGCCTTTTTTATTTTCTTCCTGCTGGAAGTAATATCATTGGTTATGATTGTGCGCTTTCATAACTATCACAACGCTACTTTTTTTAATTCGGCCAATTATTTATCGGGAAATTTTTATGCTGCGGTAAATGATATAAAAGGTTATTTGCTGCTGAAAAATACTAATGAATTATTAGCCGGGGAAAATGCCAGTTTAAGGTCGCAACATGTTATTCCCGATTCAATTCCCGGCTATTACAATGCCGATGTTTGTTTAGACAGCCTGCCTTATATCATCAGGTATATTCCGGCTAAAGTCATAAACAACACTGTCAATAAAGCCAATAATTTTGTTACGCTCAACAAAGGCAGCAAGCAGGGCATACAAAAGCAAATGGGCGTGCTGACACAAAATGGCATTGTAGGCATTGTAGCCGATGTTTCTGAAAATTTTTCTACCGTAATGTCGGTGCTCAATAAAAAAAGCAATATCAGCATCAGGCTCAAGAAAGCGAAATTTATCGGCAGCCTTAACTGGACAGGCGCTGATGCCTACACCGCGAAAATTTCGGGTGTACCTGTAAATGCCTTGATAGAAAACGGAGATACGGTTTTAACCAGCGGCTTTTCTTCTATCTTTCCCAAAGATATTCCGGTGGGTAAAGTGGTGAAAGTAGAGAACACCGCCACCAGTAATTTTTTCGATATAGAAGTGCAGTTGTTTACCAATTTCTACACGCTCGATTATGTGTATGTGGTAAAAAATATTTTAAAAGAAGAACAAGACCAACTCGAAGCCAACCATGAACGTTTATCTGATTAATACATGGAAATTTTTAGGCTTGTTTGCCTTGCAGATACTTATTATAAGCCATCTGGATTTAAGCTATTATATCAATCCCTACATACACATTCTTTTTCTGCTTACGCTGCCCGTTGCCATTCCTTCAGCCTATTTATTAATACTGGCTTTTGTAAGCGGCCTGGTGCTCGATATGTTCTTAGACACTACAGGGCTTCACGCGTTTGCTTCGGTATTTATTGCTTTTATCCGCCCCGGATTATTATCGTTATTAACGCCTAAAGGCTCGTATGAATTAATGCAGCAGCCCGGCATCAACTCTTCGAGTTTATTGTGGTTCTTCAATTATCTTTTCATTCACACGTTCATCTATCTGTTTATCTATTTCTATCTGGAAATATTTTCATTACAGCATTTTTTCGCAACGCTTTTTAAGAGCATTGTAAGCACATTAGTTTCGGTTGCGCTGATGGTAATGCTCGCCTATCTTTTTTCACCCAATAAAAAAAGAAGGGGCGTATAAGCTATGGATTTATATAAAAACAGGCGCCTGGTTATACAAATAATTATGGCAGTGGTGTTGGCGTTGTTTTTAACCCGCTTGTTTTATCTGCAAATTATTGATGATACTTATTCTGAACTGGCAAGCAAAAATGCCGTCAGGCGGGTGCCCAATTACCCCAATCGCGGATTAATTTTAGACAGAAACAATGAGTTGGTGGTATTTAATGATGCGGTATATGATTTGTATGTAGTGCCCGCTCAGGTAAAAGAAATGGATACCCTGAAGTTTTGCGAGCTGCTGAAAATTGATATTTCATTTTTCAGAGAGCAATTGCTGAAAGCGCGCAAGCATTCGCGCTATCGCCCTTCAGCTTTTGTAAAACAAATTTCGGCCAAAGACTTTGCCTTGTTTCAGGAATACCTTTTTCAGTTTCCGGGCTTTTATGAAGAGTTAAGAACCATAAGGCGATATCCTTTCAGAAGTGCGGCACACACGCTGGGTTATATAGGCGAGGTAAATCAATCTGAAATAGAAAAAAATCCCTACTACCAATCGGGCGATTATATAGGCATTAGCGGTATAGAATATACTTACGAAAATTTTTTAAGAGGCAGGCGTGGCGTTAGATACATGATGGTAGATAACTTGAACCGTGAAAAGGGGCGTTTTAGAAATGGCGAACTGGATACTGCTGCCATTGCGGGCAAAAATTTGCAGCTTACATTAGATATCATACTACAAAACTATGGCGAGCAGCTAATGCAAAATAAAAAAGGTAGCATTGTAGCCATTGAACCCGAAACGGGAGAAATATTGGCGATGATTAGCTCGCCTGTGTATGACCCTAATCTTTTAACCGGAAGAGAGCGCGGCAAAAACTACATGGCATTAAAAAACGATAAGCTGGAGCCATTATACAACCGGCCTATTATGGGCTTGTATCCACCCGGCTCTACTTTCAAAACGTTTATTGGGTTGATTGGCTTACAGGAAAAAGTGATTAATGTAAACACAGGCTACAATTGTCGGCTGGGCTATAGCATTGGTTCTATATTTGTAAAGTGCCGCCCGCATCCACCGGCTTCTAATATTTCTGTCGCGCTGCAATATTCCTGCAACGCCTATTTCTGCAACGCTTTTAAAGAAACTATTGACAATAAAAACCATAAAGATGAAGATGCTTCATTGGCTAAATGGAATGACTACTTGTATAGTTTTGGCTTTGGCAGGCAGGTGGGCATAGATGTTCCGAATGAAAAAAAAGGTTTTATTCCTACGCCCGAATATTTCAGAAAAATTTATAAGGGCTGGCGTTGGCGCTCATCTACCATTATCTCTTTAGGAATAGGGCAGGGCGAGGTTACGGTGTCGCCATTACAGCTTACCAATGCTACGGTATGTATTGCCAACAGAGGCTGGTATTATATTCCGCATTTGGCAAGAAAAATTGACGACCCCGATTTTTACAACAACAATAAATATTTGGTAAAGCAGCAAACTATGGTAGATTCCAGTTACTTTTCGTCTGTTGTGGAAGCTATGTATTTAACAGTTGAACAAGGCACTGCACGCGCTTCAAAAATTCCGGGGGTAGCGATGTGTGGCAAAACCGGAACAGTGCAAAATCCGCATGGTGAAGACCATTCTATGTTTATTGCCTTTGCGCCAAAAGATAATCCTAAAATTGTAGTGGGCGTGGTGGTTGAAAATTCGGGTGGCGGCTCAAGATATGCCGCGCCTGTTGCCAGCCTGATGATAGAAAAATATTTAAACGACACCATTGCCACATCGAGAAAGGCGCTGGAACAAAGAATTTTAGAAGCAGATTTTATCACTCCAAAACCTACTGTTGAAGCGCAATAGAAACATATTTGCCAATTTAGATTGGCCAACTCTGGGCTTATACCTGATACTTATTACGATAGGTTGGTTTTCTATCTATGCCGCTACTTATGATGAAGAGCAGCAGCAAGTGCTTAATCTTAATACCAGCCACGGCAAGCAACTTTTTTTCATTGGCGTGTCGCTGTTTACAGGCATTGTAATTTTAATTTTTG
Organism: uncultured Chitinophagaceae bacterium; assembly: GCA_964430605.1. Lineage (GTDB taxonomy): Bacteria > Bacteroidota > Bacteroidia > Chitinophagales > CAIOSU01 > CAYSGX01. The sequence goes on along the minus strand of CAYSGX010000015.1, from coordinate 330 downwards.
ATAGCAAGTTCTTTACCACTTTTGCCTATATGATTTATGGCTTGGTGATGCTGTTGCTTGTTGGCGTATTGGTTTTTGGAGCCACCATCAAAGGCTCTAAATCGTGGATTCGCATGGGCTCGTTTTCGCTGCAGCCTGCCGAGTTTGCCAAGTTTGCCGTTTCGCTGGCGCTGGCAAAATTCTTTAGCGGGCTTAATGTTAATCTCAAAACCAATGCGAGCAAAATAATGGTAGGAGCTATCATCGGTATTCCCGCTATTTTAATTTTGCTGCAAGGCGACACAGGCTCTATGTTGGTGTTTTCGGCATTTATATTAGTGCTGTTTCGCG
>CAYSGX010000014.1:0-18669 GCA_964430605.1 uncultured Chitinophagaceae bacterium | reverse complement strand
AAATATCGGCACTTTGGCAGATAATATCGCCTACCACTTTTCCACTTACACCCACCACCACTTTAGCATCTGAATATACCAAACCTTCTACAACACCATCTATTCTAATGTCGTTATTGGTTTTAATATCGCCTTTAATTACGGTGCCTTCAGCAAATAAATTAATGGTTTTGCTATCTGCGTTTTCAGATTTTTTTCCAAACATGTTTTCAGTTTTAGAATATTAAATAATCTTCGGGATTAACGGCTATGCCATCTTTCCACAATTCAAAATGCAAATGCGGCCCTGTGGTAAGCTCTCCTGAATTGCCAATAATCGCCACCGGCTCACCCGCTTTCACGAAATTACCTGTTTTTTTCAACACCACCGAATTGTGCTTATAAAACGACAATATGTTAAATGTATGCTGAACTACTACCACATGGCCCGTTTCCAGTGTCCATCCCGAAAAAATTACAGTGCCGTCTAAAGTGGCAAGTACAGGTGTATTTTCCTGTGCTACAATATCAATTCCAAAATGCTCTTTCTCGGGGCTAAATTCAGAAGTAACGTAACCTTTCACAGGCGGCAAAAAATTCAGGCTGAATAAATCATTGCTTTTTGACCGGAAATTTTCATTGAACAGTAAAGCATAGCTTTCCTGACGTTCAATTTCTTCGCGCAGCAAAACATCTTCCATAGGAATTTTATCGAGCTTAATAGTATCGAAAAACTCTTCTTTTGAAGATTTTACAATACTTACCGAGTCTAAATTACCTTCCAGTAAATCTTTAATATTATTCATCCACAATTCCTGCTGTGCCAAAGTATTCTCCAACGAATCGGCTCTCGATTTCATTTCAATTAAATCTTTCCTGACATTCACATCGCCATAGCCGGGTATATATTCTTTTAGCGGAGTGAAAATAAAAAGGGCATAAATCATGAAAGAAAAAGCAATGGCCAATACGCTCAACAGTACCATCACATTTATTCTGGTGAGGCTCATCGACAGCCTTTCTTCAAACGTTTCATCGTTCATAATCACCAACCGGTACTTATCGGTGAGCTTACGAATAATGCGTTTGCGTTTTTTTTCGGGCGGTTGTTCCATCTATGGCTGTTATTAAAATCGCCCCGAATTTCGGGATTTTAAAATATTTTTGTGTTTTTACGTTTATTTTAGTTCCAAATGCTAATCCAAATAAAACTGACCTTTAATTAATATTTTGAAAGCTACACATATTTTATTGTTATTACTCTTGTTGCCATTGCTGTTGGCGGCTCAAACCGGCTCATCGGAAGGAGGCAGTGGTTTTGGATTTAATGTGCCGGGTATCGCAAAACCCAACACAAAATCAAAAAGCAGCAGCAATAAGCGTCCGGGTTTGTTTGGCAGGGCTTATCACGACATTACAGCCCGCAACAATACCTATTTTAATGGCAATGAAAAAATGAAAGCCATTCAAAGAACCATGCGCGACTCTCATCAGGATGATTTTACTGAAATAATTCCTGTTTATATAGACAGGAATCCTGAAGCGGCAAAAGGTGCCGGTGCCGATTTAGACGAAATTATCAAAAAAGGCTCAAAAGTTATTCAGTATCACAAGCCTGCCCGCTGGGCCGATGACAGTTATTTAATAGTAGGCAAAAGTTATTTTCTGAAAAGCGATTTCGATAATTCGGTAAAGGCATTTCAGTATATACTTACCAATTACAAAGAAAAAAAGAAAAAAGGCTCATCCTCTAAAAAAGGCAAACCACAAGCCGCGTCTTCATCATCAGCAAGTAGCGGTGGCAGTAAGAACAGTAGCGGCAGTAAAAAACCTATGACAGCCGCCCAAATGAAAGCAGCCGCTTTAGAAGCCGAACAAAAGGCATTAGAAACTGCCGAAGCAGAAAAAGAAGCGGAAGTTCAGCAAAAAGAAAAAACCGGTTTCGATGCTGAAAAATATTACAAAGAAACTTTTAAAGAAAAGCTAAGGCACAAGCCTGCCCGCCACCAAGCCTATATATGGCTGGTAGATAATTACACCTTCATGGGTAAATACAAAGAAGCCGAAGCGGTGTTAACCGTTTTAGATGCTAAAGGAAAATTCCCTTTTCGTTTAAGCCATCAGTTGGAAACTGCACGCGCCAATTTGTACATGATGAAGCAAGATTACCCTACCGCTTTGGAATCGTTCAATACGCTTACCGCTAAAATCAAAAAAAACAAAAAGAAAAACCGCTACCATTTTATTATGGCGCAAATTCATGAGCGCGATAAAAACTATAGCGATGCAATTAATAACTATAAAAAATCTTTGAAAGGCAGGCCGAAATACGACATGGAGTTTGCCGCCTGGATGAGCATAGCACGTATTGGTTCATTAGACCAGTCTATGTCGCCTGCTTCTATAAGAAAGATGCTTACTAAAATGAGTAAAGACATTAAAAACAAAGATTACTTAGACCAGATTTATTACTACTTAGCTGAATTATGTTTGCGTGAAAACAATAAAACCTGTGCCATAGAAAATTTCGAAAAATCGGTTGAAAATTCTACTACCGACACCAAGCAAAAAGCTATTTCACATTTGAAATTGGCCGATTTGTATTTTGCTGATGAGGCTTACCGTGAAGCGCAGGAAAACTATGCCGCTGCCGTTACTTTACTGGACAATAAATATCCAAACTTCAGCGAAATAAAATATCGCAGCGAAGTATTGGCCGAACTGGTAAAACAATTAGATATTATTTATGAGCAAGACAGCTTGCTGCGCATTGCCCGCTTACCTGAAAAAGAAAGAAATAAGTTTATAGACGACCTTTTATTCGAAAAAGAAAAAAAGGAAAAAGAAGAAAAAGAAGCAACTCAACAATTAGCTTCTTCACCTGCCGAAAAATCTAACAAAGGTGCAGACGATTCAGGTGGCGCAGGCTCAAAATCTGACTGGTATTTCTACAATGCTTCTTTAAAGGGCACAGGATTTAACGACTTCGTGAAAAAATGGGGCAACAAAAGGGTTTTAGAAGACAACTGGCGCAGAAGCGACAAAAGAAGTGCCGCGTTTGATGAAGCACAAGATAATGCTGACGGTGAAGATGAAGAAGAAAGTAAATCAGCTTCTACCGGTTTTGTTTCTTTAGACAGAGAAGCGATGCTGAAAAATTTTCCGGTAGAAAAAGCAGCACAGGAGAAAGCCGATGAAATGATTTTAATGGCGCTGTATGAAGCGGCTACTATTTACAAGTCGAAACTTAATAACAATGGGAAAGCTATTTTAACTTTTGAAGAATTACTGAAACGTTACCCGGTAAATAAATTTGAAGGGCAGGTTTATTATAATTTATACCTGTTGTATAAAGATGAGAACAATATTGCCAAATCTGATTACTATAAAAACTTACTGCTCAACAACTTTCCCGATAGCCCTTATGCCAAAATAATTTTAGACCCGAATTATTTAGCCAATCTGAATCAAAAAAACAGGCAGGTAGAAGATTATTATAAAACTACATTCGGCTATTACCAAAGCGGCTCTTACGATACTGTAATAGCGATGGTGAGCATTGTAGATTCATTGTATAAAGAGAATAACTTAAAGCCAAAATTCGCTTTGCTGAATGCTTTTGCCATTGGCAAAACACAAGATGTAAAAACTTATAAAGAAGCCTTAACCGGCATCACCGAAACATTTCCGGGCGATGAAGTAAAAACCAAAGCGCAGGAAATTTTAGATTTTTTAGAAAACAGCGATACTAAAGAAGTGCGCATATTGAGTAATGTTGCCGACTTTGATTATCTGCCGAATGATGGGCATTATTTTATGCTCATGTTTGAAAACAAGGACATTAAAACTAATGACATAACAAATGTTATAGGCAGATGGAACGATGTAAACCGTAGTCTGGAAGATTTAAAAATCAATAGCCTTATTCTGAAAGATAATATTACCACAGTGGTAGTAAAAAGTTTTAAAAACATGAAGACTGCCAAAGATTATTTAAAGGCCATTACTTCAGGAGAAACATTCGGTTTATTGCCAAAAGATAAATTGCATTTCAGTATTATTTCAGAAAACAATTTCAACCTGATTGTAAAACATCGCGAAATAGATTCTTATAAAATGTTTTACGAATCCAGATATACAGAATAAATACACAATTAAAAAGTTTAGAAATTCCGTGAACGTATATTAAATCTAAAAAATCTTCTTATCGCTTATTTAAAAGCCAATTTTGCCTTTGTCTTTAATCAGCAGGTTATACTGATACTTCTTTCATTTTTACTTTTAGCAATACATCTCCCTTTTCTTGATGCTGATGCGGTTGTCCTTGTTCCTTACGGAAGAGATGCCTTTACTGATGAAGGGTTATATGCTTCACAAGTAAGAAACTATATACACCATAGTAATTTAACATTACAAGAATCTGATGCTTTAATAAAAACACCATTATATGGATTAATGCAGTTTTTTTGGTTTAGTTTTTTGGGTATTAGTTATATAAAAGCACGATTATTTACATTGTTTGTTGTTTTGACGGTACTATTTGTTTCCGCACAAATTCACAAATATTATATAGCATTAGTCAATATTATTCTTGCTGCAATACTCACCATTCAACCTGTATTCAATTATTCCCATTACAGCATAGCCGAAATGTGTTCGGGTATATTTATACTTAGTGGGATTATATTTCTCACTGAAGCAACTCTCAAAAAGGATGTTAAATATGCAATTGTATCAGGGATATTATTATCATGCTCATGGCTGTTTAAGATTCAGTTTATCTATATTTTGCCTGCCACCTTTGCCACACTGATAATAATATTTTTTTACAGAATTATTACTACTAAAAGTTATGATATAGCAAGCGGCAAAGTATTGTTTAGCTTTCTTGTTACGGCAGGTATATTTTTCGGCATATTTATGTTGTGTTGGAAAATGCCGAATTCCGATTTTTTTGATTATGTGATGAAAGACCAAACCAGCGAACGTTGGGTACCTCAAAGTGAACTGTATGATTACCTTGATAAGATGTATGAATATTATTTTAAGAATGAATTATTTAAACCTTCGGTACAAATATTTTATGCAGCGATATTAGCAGGGTTAGTATTGTTATTTTTCAATCATAACAATAGATATTCATTACTATTTTTCTTTGCAAGCTTTTGGTTTATTTCCGAATTGCATAAACTCAAAATGTACTACTTACCTGTGAGATATTTAGTAAGTCTTTTTCTTAGCGGAGGATTTATTGTGGCAATTGTTTTGAAAGAACTTTTCTTTAATGAAATTCATCATTATTTTCTAAAAATGTTTTTAAAGTTTATTTCGTTTACAGGGCTTATCTTCTTACTGTACCATAATATACTCAGTTATCAAAATCAATATCAAGCACGTACTTTCAGCATTAAAAAAATTAATGAATATTTTTCGGGGTTTCATTTCGACAAACGCCCTGTAGTGGGTGCATGGGCAGCTTCATTAACTTGGGAATCCAATGCATTGACACTGCCTGTTTGGAATAATTATTTTGATATAGATAGCGTACTAAAAAAGCATAACCCTAAAATAATTATTACGGAAATTGATGAGGCAGATTCCGGACAAGCATACCTGTCAAAAGATATAAATTATGAGATAAATGCTGATTCGATATTATTAAAAAAAATAGACAACTGGAATATCAAAATAGTGTGGCTGAAATAAATGATACTATATTCTTGGGTTAAAGCCATATTATGTTCAACTTTATTGCGCCAATAAATTATTGTTTTAGATGAACAAACAATTCAAAAAATACCTGATTATACTTTGGCTTATCTTTTTAGGCGGCTTAGGAAGTATTGTGCTTTTGATGTGGCTTATCTCATTAGGCATGTTTGGCAAACTGCCCACATTTGAAGAGTTAGAAAACCCTAAAAGCGCGTTAGCTACCGAAGTGTGGAGTAGCGATGGCGTGATGTTGGGAAAATACTACAGCCAAAACAGAAGTAATGCAACGTTTGACGAGTTGCCAAAGAATTTAGTAGATGCCTTAATTGCTACCGAAGATGTTCGATTTTATGACCATTCCGGAGTAGATGCCAGAGGCTTAGGAAGGGTATTTGTAAAAACATTATTATTAAGCCAGGGCAGTGCAGGTGGCGGCTCAACTGTTACACAACAACTGGCTAAAAACCTTTTTCCTCGCGAACGATTAAATAAACTAAAGCTGGTAATCCGTAAGCTGCAAGAATGGATTATTGCAGCTAAGTTGGAAAAGTGCTACACCAAAGAAGAAATTCTCACCATGTATCTCAACACGGTAGAGTTTAGCGATAATGCCTTCGGAATAAAATCTGCCGCCCGCACTTACTTCAACAAACCTGTTAAAGAGTTAAACACTGAAGAGGCTGCCGTGTTAGTGGGTATGCTGAAAGCGCCTTACTACTACAATCCTCGTGTTAATCCTGAAAATTCCAGAAACAGAAGAAACACCGTTTTGGCTCAAATGAAAAAGTACAACAAAATTAATGAAGCCGCTTTCGATTCGTTAAGTAAAAAACCTTTGGAAATAGATTTCAGAAGCAGTAGCCACGTAGGTGGTTTAGCGCCTTATTTCAGAGAGCATTTAAGGTTATGGTTGCAGAAATGGTGCAGAGAAAACAAAAAAATAGATGGCACCAACTACGATATTTATAAAGATGGATTGAAGATTTATGTAACCAGGAATATGCCGAACAAGCCACAAAAGCCCACATGAAAGAAGTGCAGCAAAAGTTTTTTGCGCATTGGAAAGATAAAGATCCATGGAAAGAATTTCCTAATGAATTGACTCGTGTATTAAAGCAAACAGACAGGTACAAGATGATGGCTGCTAACGGAGCAACCAAAACGGAGATTGATAAAGCCATGAACACTAAAGAAAAAATGAAAGTGTTTACATGGGAAGGAATTAAAGATACCGTAATATCGCCTTTAGACTCGTTGAAATATCACCGCATGTTTATGCAGAATGGGTTTCTTGCTGCCGATGCGAAAACAGGCGAAATAAGAGCATGGGTGGGCGGTGTAGATTTTGAATATTTCAAGTATGACCATGTTACTTCTCAACGGCAAATAGGCTCTACTTTCAAGCCATTTTTATATGCTACTGCAATTGACAATGGCTGGTCGCCATGTTATGAAATTTATGATTTGCCGGTAACGTTTGAAGATTTTAACAACTGGACACCCACCAATGCCGATAATAAGTTTACCGGAGAAAAAATGAACCTGAAAAAATGTTTAGCGTTATCTCAAAATTCCTGCTCGGCATTTTTAATGAAGCAAATTGGCCCACAGCCGGTAATTGATATGGTAAGACGCCTGGGCATTACCAGCCATATAGACCCCTACCCTTCCATTTGTTTGGGAACACCTGATATTTCATTGATGGAAATGACCGGGGCCTATACTGCTTTTGCCAATTCGGGCGTGTATAGCAAACCTACTTTTGTAACACGAATTGTAGATAAAAATGGCAACGTGGTGCAAGAATTTCCTGCTGAAAAAACCGAAGCATTGAGCGAACAAACCGCCTATGCGATGGTGGAATTGCTGCGAAATGTTACTACCTATGGAACTGGCGCCCGCCTACGCGGCATGTATAAAATTGCTGCCGACATGGGCGGCAAAACAGGTACTACACAAAACCAAAGCGATGGCTGGTTTATGGGTATTACGCCACAATTAGTAGCCGGAAGCTGGGCAGGTTGCGATGATAGATTTGTTCGTTTCAGAAGCTTGGAAATGGGTCAAGGTGCGAGAACCGCCATGCCGGTGTGGGCGCTGTTTTTTCAAAAAGTATATGCCGATAAAAGTTTAGGCTACGATATCAATACCCGCTTTACATCACCCTCAACGCCTACAACCATAGAAATAGATTGCAACAAGTATAAGCAAGCAAGCCCGCAACAACTACAAAAATTACCTGCAAGCGATTTTGACAGGTTTTAGAAAAAATCGGTGCCAATATTATAGCAGAAAAGAATCAGGATTATTATTTTAGCCATTCTCTTTTTTTATACCGTTTATATTTCAATATTAGCCTAATGCCTTATGGTATAAACTTATTGTAATCCCGAAAGAAAATTCCGGGAACAATTAGTATTATATACCGAAATAACGATAAATTCGTTATGCAAACCAAAATTCAGTTCTTATGAAAACAATGCAGCAATGGCTCGATGAATATGGCGAAAACCATAAAAATGCCACCAACAAATTAATCCACTTTATTTGTGTGCCTATTATTTTCTTCACAGTAGTAGGTTTGCTGCATGGCATTAAGCTACCATTTCAGTTTTCATTTTTAGGCGGAATACAGCTAAGTGTATCAATGATATTACTGGTTTTGGTTTTTCTTTATTATGTAATATTGTCAGTACCTATTTCCGTAGGAATGTTTTTTTATTCTATAGCCTGCATTGCTTTAAGTGAATATATTGAACGATTAGATTTTATGCCCTTGTGGTTGTTTAGCCTGATTATTTTTGTACTGGCATGGATTGGCCAGTTCTATGGCCATGAAGTGGAAGGTAAAAAACCTTCTTTCTTAAAAGACCTACAATTTTTAATGATTGGCCCTGCCTGGATAATGAGTTTTATTTTAGGCAAAGCAGGCATAAAGTACTAACACAAAACTTTTATTTCGCAAAAGCCATCAGAGGAAAACACTGGTGGCTTTATTTTTGTTATAACATGAATTTCAAACAATCTGAATCTCTTATGAAAAAAATTATCCTCTCGCTTTGTGTAATATTTTTAACCGCAACCGCTTTTAACAAACCTACCAACGAAGCGCAAGTAATTATTGAAAAAATGTTGGTTTCAATAGATAAATTGAAAACACTATCATATACCATGAAAGGTTGGGAAAGGCTGAAAGACGGTAAAGACCAATACAGCGAAATAGATGCTAAATTAAATGCGAAGCCGCAGAAAATTTATATTCATAGCAAAGCCGAACCCAACAAAGGCGTACAAATAATTTATAATGAAGAATTTTATGGCAAAAAGGCTTATGTAAATGCGGGAAAATTTATTCCTAATTTAAAATTAGATCCTTTCAGCAGCAGAATGAGAGACAAACAACATCACACCATTTTAAATACAGGATTTTCTACTTTAGGCAATATTATTAAAAACGCCCTGCAGCGTGCTGAAAAAGAGGCTACGCAAGAAGATTTCAATAAGTTTTTAAAGTATGAAGGCGATATTACGTGGAATAATTTAAACTGCTATAAAATCAGCATTACCGACCCTACTTTTTCTTATGTTAATTATACTGTAAAAGAAGGCGATGATGTAGAAAAATTAGAGCGCAGTAAATTTATTTGCGGCTATTTGATTATAGACAAGAATGAAAATGTAAAAGATTTCTGGAGCTTAAAACCGGGCATGGAAATTAAAATACCTTCTTCTTATGCCAGGAAAACTACTTTGTATATTGATAAAGAAACTTACCTCCCCGTATATCAGGTAATGAGCGATGAATCGAAGCAGTTTGAAAAATATGAGTTTTATAATGTAAAAGTAAATCCTGCTTTCAAAGAAACCGATTTCAAAGATTTTCCTTAACAACAAACAGCATTTTAGAAAATGAAATTTCTTTAGAAGATGACAATAGCAGGTGGAATAGGTCTTCTTAAAATTGTAAGAGAACGAAAACTTTCAGAAGGTTACACTACTAAAAAACTTATCTGTTTTTCCGAACTACAATAGATTATTTCTTTCTCAAACTCCTCAAATACATTTGCTCTACTTTAGTTCTTGCCCAAGGGGTTTTGCGTAAAAAAGCCAAACTCGATTTTATAGAAGGGTCGTGATTAAAGCAGCGGATATTAATTCTCGACCCCATTATCTCCCAACCATATTTAGCCACTAAATGCTCTAAAATAGTTTCGAGTGTAATACCATGCAAAGGGTTGTTGGCTTGTGTGTTTTCCATAGGTTAGCCTTGTTGAATATTTTCCGGAAGAAAGTTATTTTGAGTGCAAATATTACTATTCGGTTTATAAAGAACCCGTTTTGCAATGTTTAGCAAAACGGGTTAGATTTATTGAACATTAAAAACTATAGCAAGCAGGCTTACATTTTTTTAATGTTGGCTAATTTCTCTTGCACCTTGCTGATGAGTTCTTTTTGCTTGCCGATAGAAGCATTTTTCACATCAATGTTGTGCTTTATATTAGCCAGATTTCTTTCAGATGATTTGATGCTGCCTTCATTGCTCTTAATATCTTTCCTTGCACCGTCTTGCGCTTTAATTAATGAGTTTTTATCGCCCTCCATACCTTTAATTAATTTATCCTGCAATTTCTTCTCATCAGCATTTAAGCTCACGCCAATCATTTTTTCTTTTTGCGCAGTAATTTCTTTTTGCTTCAAATCCTGTTCATTTTTCTTCACTTTTATTACATCTTCAGCTTTCTCGATTTCTCGTTTGTATTTATCAACATTCTTCAATTCTTTATCTTCTTCTTTGTGCAATCCATCCAGTTCTTTTTCTAAATCTTTCAGCGTTTTCTGTTCGCGGTCTAATTCAACCTGAACGGCTTCAGCATAAGCCTGCTTGCCAAAATCGAATAAAAATGATTTTACGGAAAGCGCAACAGACGCGTTGTTTTCGCTGGTAACAAACACATCATCTATTTGATAAAAGGTATTGATATTAGTGCCTACTGTGGTTTCCTGAAACCTTGAGTAGAGATTTAATGATTTGTCATTAAGCCTTTGAATAACTGTAGCCAGAACAAAAATTTCACCTTTCTCATTTACAATTTTTTCTTTGGTATTACTCTTCAAATAATTAGTCCATGACTTTTGCAAATCGGCTGTTTTAGTTTGAGGCACTTCAATAATAAAAGCATTGTTATCGCCTTTGCTCATTGGCCTTTTTCCTTCAGTAACTTCAATTTTTTGTTGTGCAAATGAAATGCTTTGTGCAAATGATGCGCAAGCAAGTATCAGAATCTTCATAGTATTCATAAATATATATTTTAGGTTAACAAATTTAGCAAATCTTATTTGGGAGTAATAACAGCCGCACATTTAGTTTTAATAATGTCTTCAGCCAAAGGAAAATCATGCTCTCTGGATTTTAACCAATCTACACAGGCGCCCTCTTTATCTAACATAAGCCATTTTCTGTTAGCTCTTTGAAAATAGAACATGCCATTTTCAGGCTGAATTTTTATTGCTTTATCAAAATCGGCAAAGCCTTTTTCGGGTTGTTTAATTTCAAAAAATAAAATCCCTCTGTTGTAATAAGCTTCGGCATAATTATTTTTTAACGCAATGGCTTTTGAAAAATCTTTAATGCCCTGCTCATAATCGCCATTTTGACTGTTCTCCAAGCCTTTTTTAAAAAACACTTCGGGCGCATCGGGCACTTGTATATTCTTTATAAAAAGTAATAATGCAATAGCCAGAATTTTCATTTATTTTGTGTTAGATAATTCAAATATAACGTACATGAACGCTTTTCCCAAATGGTTGCTGATATTATTCTTTTCGTTACTTGCCATTGCTATACTATGGTTTTTTTCCAACATATTTATCTGCATTTTGCTGGCAGGTGTGTTTTCTTTAATTACCAAGCCTTTGTTGAATCTTTTCCTAAAAATAAAAATCGGCAAATTTCAGTTGCCTGTTACCGGGGCGGCTGTAATGACAATTATTACGCTGCTAATTTTCTTCTCTACCATTTTCGCGCTGTTAATTCCGCTTATAATTCAGCAGGGAAATGCTATTAGCAATATAGATTTAGATGCTGTTTTAAACGATTTAAGGCAGCCTATTGCCCGCTTAGAATTATTTCTGCATAAGTATAATATTATTGAATCGGAAAAACAGTCTTTAAAAGATTTTTTAGAAGTTAATCTAAGTGAAATTGTACAGGCTGTAAATATTTCTTCAATAATAACATCGATACTTCAAACAACGGGCAACTTCTTTTTCTATACCTTTTCCACCATTTTTATACTGTTCTTTTTTCTGTGCGATGAAAATCTTTTTCTGCGCATAATTATGGTTTTTATTCCCGATAATCAGGAACAAAAACTAACGGTTACAATGTATAAAGTGCGCAATATGCTGTTTCGATATTTTTTGGCAATTGTAATTCAGCTTACTTTAATTACAATATACGTTACATTATTACTAATGATTTTTGGTGTTAAAAATGCCTTGTTGATAGGCTTGCTGGCAGGTTTGCTAAATGTAATTCCTTATCTGGGGCCAACTATTGGTTTGGTGCTGGCAATAATTATAGGCACTATTGCTCATTTGCAAACAGGTATTTATGATGAAATACCTGTGTTGATTTTGAAAATTGGCGGCACATTTATGTCTATGCAGTTTTTAGATAATAATTTTTTGCAGCCTTATATATTTTCTAAAAGCACCGATGCGCATCCGCTCGAAATATTTATTGTAATTATTGCCGCGGCTACTATTGGAGGTGTGGGAGCCATGATAATTGCTGTGCCCGTTTACACCATAATAAGAATTTCTATCGCGGAATTTTTTGGAGACACTGCGTTTGTAAAAAAAATCAAAGGCAGCTATTCCGCTACTGCAAATAATATTATTGAAGAATAATGGCTGAAAAAGTAAGAATAGACAAATGGCTTCATGCGGTGCGATTATATAAATCGAGAACCAATGCCACCGAAGCCTGTGATGGCGGCAAAGTCAAAATTAACGGCATTGCCATTAAGCCATCGCGATTAATTGCAGCAGGAGAAATTGTTACACTTCGGAAAAGAAGCAGCTTGTTTACTTATGAAGTATTGAAAATTATTGAAAAAAGAGTGGGCGCGGCTATTGCTCAGGAATGTTATAAAGATTTAACGCCCGTTGAAGAAAAAGAAAAGAGTTTAATGCCTTCGGCTTTTATAGATTTTGGCACACGGGAACAAGGCGATGGAAGGCCCACAAAAAAAGACCGCAGAGAAATTGACAGTATGAAACAAAACAGGGAAGATTGGTGGCAAGATTGGGATGAAAGCTAAAATTTATTCTTCTACAATTACATAAAGCAACTCGTCATTTTTCTTCATGAAAAATTTTTCGCGGGCAAATTTTTCCAGGTTTTCATTATGCTCAAAAATAGCTTTTTGCAATTGCTTGGTATTTTCTAATTCTTGTTTGTAGTATTCTTGCTGGCTGCGTAATCTCGACAACTCAATTCTTAATTTCACTGCCGAAATAATATCGTTTCTATCGAAAAAAAACATCCAGATAACAAACAGCAAAATGGTAACAGCGTATTTGTTTTTTAAATACGAAGGAATAGCATTGGTAAATTTTGCGAAACGAGATTTCATAAGAAATTCAGCGTAACAAATGTAGCTTGTTTTTGGTTATGAAAAGGGTGTATGACAAATTGCACATATTCTGCGTAAAATACTCTTCGACATGCTCAGAGTGACAAAACTTCGTTAGTGTCATGGTGAGCCTGTCGAACCATATCTATCTTGGTATGCAATTTGTCATACACCCTATGAAAACCATTTTTCGTTTTTAACAAGTGGAGTATTACCTTTACGCCACATTTTTAACACCCGCTATGGACGATGGTCGAAATTTTCAAAAAAATAAATGGAGAGCTTGTAAAAATCGAGCAGCCCGAAACGGACTGTTGGGTGAATATATACCCACCATTTAGCCACGAAAATCTTGAATCTATCAGCAGGGAGTACAATATTCCTCTCGATTATCTTACCGACTCATTAGACGTTGACGAGCGCACCCGCTTTGAGCAGGAAGGCGATGTAAAGCTGATTGTGATAAACACGCCCATAATCAACGAAGAAGATTTGCTTATTGAAAACAGCGCTCAATATATTACCATTCCTATTGGTATAATAATATTGAAAAATATGATTCTTACTATCAGCCCTTACAATAATCCAGCTGTAGATTGTTTTATAAATAAACGGGTAAAACATTTCGACCCCGCCAACAGAGGGCATTTTGTGGTGAAGCTTTTCGATAGAAACGTGTTTTATTTTTTGCATTATCTGAAACAAATTAATAATAAACGAAATTTATATGAAGAAGAGCTTTTCAGTTCTTCAAGAAATAAAGAGTTATCGCAATTAATGAATTTGCAAAAAAGCTTGGTTTATTTCGTTACCGACCTTCGTTCTAATGAGTTGACTATGATGAAAATTCAGCGCACCAATTTCTTAGAACTGAAAGAGCAGCCTGAAGTAAGCGATTTTCTGGAAGACGTTATTGTAGATAACAGCCAGGCATTGGAAATGAGTAATATCTATACCAATATCTTAAATGGCACTATGGATGCTTTTGCTTCTATAATTTCAAACAATTTGAATATGGTAATGAAACGGTTAACTTCTTTTACCATCTTGTTAATGGTGCCCAATATTTTATCAAGCTTTTATGGAATGAATGTTTTGTTGCCCATACAAGACGAAAAATGGGCATTCGGGTTTATTTTTCTGCTTTCTTTAACCATTTCGGGTGGTGCTGCCTGGTACTTTTACCGGAAAAAGTGGTTTTAAGGGTTTCCTTATATTTTTTTGAATGTTTTCTGTTTTATAAAACTCTTTAACACGTTTCACGTATAGGCATGTTAAGTTTAGTGTATGGTAAAATTGTACAGAAAATAAGTAAATGTTCGTAGTGCTACATTTCTCAACTCAAATTAATGATTTTCAGCACTTTATAAAAATTATTATTTCATCTAAGCAATTAATGAAATAATTAATAAAAAAACAATTGACATTTTCTTGTTGACAGTGTACATTACGCTACAAACTAAGTATTTTTGCCGTCCTTTTAGCTGTTAGGCGATATAATGCTAAGTAAAAAAGTATATAAAATAAAAATAGTCAAATCTATGTTGAACTACAGAAACTCAATTAACGAACAGGCTTATGTAACAAATGTTCGTTTAGCCCAAAATCTTTTTAACCGTGTTTTGCTCAGCAACATTTTAATGATGCTGTTTGCGATAACGTGCTTCCAACCGGCTACTGCTCAGGAAATAAAAGAAGTTAAAGAGATAATGGCAAGGTTGGATACCAAAAAAGTTGAAAGATTAAACAGCTTAATGTATGATTTACAGACTACTGTTTATTTAGAAAATGGCGAAGTGAAGATTTTTGGTGACGGAATGCCAGTTTATGTTAAAGCCGATGTTAATTCAATAAAAAAGTTGAGCGAGAAAAACTTAAAATTTAATGATGTTGAGTTTTTGGAAATTAGGTTGAACAATCTTGGTGATGAAACTAAAGTAAGGTTAACTCCTTCTGCAATTTCTGGTTTAACCAACCTTAAATACCTTTTGGTTAGAAGTTCTTACGAGTTAAGCAAAATACAATTTGAAAAAATATTTTCAGGGTTTGATGGCAGTAGTATTACTATACTGCACGAAGTATCAATCCCTAATTAACATTTATGATAAAAATATATACTATCAAAATAGCTATGCAAATTCCCTATATAGTCCAAAAAACTAACACTATGTTTAGAATCATCATTTTAACTCTTGCTATTTGCATGAGTTTTTTAAGTTCTGTAGATGCACAAATAGTTAAGTCTTTTACACAAAGAACTTCTCAGTTTTCCCCGGGTACAACTATTTATAATTTAAACGGTGACTTTACCATGATTGGTAACAGCAACCTAACCCTTCAGAGCTATTCAGATGATGGAAATAATTCTAATAGCATGGTATATGTAGATATAGATGGTATAGCTGCCACACTAAACTCTTCTTCTGCAGATTTAACATTTTCTACCGAAAATGGCGCAGTGCCTGCTTGTTCTGAAATTGTTTATGCCGGATTGTATTGGACAGGTAGAGCACATGATGGCAGCAGCCCCAATACATTTTCAGTTACTAAAGGCAGTACTACGGTAAATTTTGACAAACAGAAGGTTAAAATTAAAGGTCCGGGTGCAGCAACATATTTCGATGTGTTAGCAACTTCTACCGATATTTTTTATCCGACAAATACAAATGGCTCCATGTATTCAGCTTATGCCGAAATAACCGATTATGTAAAACAGAGAGGTTTAGGAACTTATACTGTTGCAGATATAGCATTAAGAGAGGGATCGGGAGGAAGCACCGGATTTTATGGCGGGTGGGGAATGGTAGTAGTTTACAGCAATTCTAAAATGAAGCCGAGAGATATAACGGTGTTTGATGGTCATGCCTATGTAGCGGGAAGTATTACAGCAGATTATACTATACCATTATCAGGATTTAAAGCAGTTCAGAATGGAGCGGTGAATATTAAGATGGGTATGATGGCAGGTGAAGGCGATAGGGATATTTCAGGAGATTACTTTCAGATTAGAAATGCGGCAAATAATGCCTGGGTAAACCTAAGCCATAGTGGTAATAGCACAAATAATTTTTTTAATGCTTCTATTTCTACAGGTGGTAATGCAAGAAACTTAAATCGTTTAAATAATTTGGGGTTAGACATATGTATGTTTAACATACCTAATGCCAACAATACTATTATAGCCAACAATCAGTCTTCAACAACCTTTAGGTATGGTACAACTCAAGACACTTATATTATATTCGGAATTGTATTTGCAGTAGATGCCTATCAGCCAGATATACAAGGATTAAATACACTTACTCAAGTAAATGGTTCGCCTGCACCACCATCGCCTACCATTCAGCCCGGACAAAATTTAACTTATCAATTAGATATAAAAAATTTAGGTTCGGAGGCAATAACTAATGGCCAGGTTGTTATACCTGTTCCATATAATGCTTCTTTTGTAAGTGCAAATGGTGTGTTTAACTACAGCCCAAATAGTGGCGCTACACCTTTTTATGATGCTACTTTAGGAGGAAATGGTTCTATAGTATGGAATTTGGGTAACATTCCGCTACCTGCAAACCCTAATACAATTTTAGCTACACTTACTTATACATTAAAAGCTACAGAAAATTGTATCATACTTAATAATGCTAATTGCGATCAAATCATAAGTGTTAATGGTGTAATTAATGGAAGAGGCGCTACAAGTACAACTAATATTTCAGAACCATTTATAAAAGGCTTTCAGCAAGCGGGAGCATGTACAGGCGAGCCTGTAACAGGGGCAATAAATGTACCCATTAATAGCGCTGCTTATGTTGCCGCTAATTGCCAGGGAGTACCCACAACATTTACATTTAATTTTTGTAATCTTAGTGGAGCTACAACTATTCCTGTAAACCAAATCAGAGGTTCTTTCCCGGTAGGTACGCGCTTCTTTAATACATTTCCTATAACCGGAAGTTCAATAGAATATACTAACAGTGTTCCTTTCCCTGCTACAATTGGCACTGTAACATATTACGCTTATCCTCCGGGTGGAAATAATTCCTGCTATTTTCAGTTCTCATTAACCGTAGCGGTAAATCCGCCAACCTCTACACCAACAGTACAAAACCAAAAGTATTGTTTGAATGATGTAGCTTCACCTTTAACAGGTACCCCATCTGTAGCGGGTTATACTTTATATTACTACACTGCTCAAACAGGAGGCACACCTTCAACTTCAATAACACCAAGCACTTCAACTGCAGGAACTGTAACTTATTGGGTAGCTCAGGGCCCCTCAATTACTTGTATCAGTAACAATAGAGTTCCGCTTACTGTAAATGTTTTGGCGCCAAATGGTAGCAGACTGGCTCCAACAGGGCCTCAATGCAGTGGAACAACACTAAATTTCACCTCAGCTCCTGCAGGTGGCAATGGTACATTTAGCATTGCATGGAGCGCAACTAATCCTAACGCTTCGGGTTCAGGAAATAATTTCAGCCATATTCCTATAAATAACACTAATGCTGACATTACAGTTAATGTGCAATTATCGGTTACAAGTGATGGAAAAACCTGTACCCAACAATTTACGCCAACTATCAGACCTGTACCGACTATCACTTCAATTACTTCAACGCCTGTATCTTGTTTCGGTGGTAATAACGGGACGGCTACTGTAGTGACTGCAAACGGTACTACACCTTATAACTTCACATGGAATACTACTCCTGTGCAAAACAACGCAACCGCGACAGGCTTAACACAAGGTAATTACACTGTTACTGTTGCTGGTGCAAATGGATGCTCTGCTTCAAGTTCAGTAGCTGTTGCCCAACCTGCAGCAGCCTTGCAGATTTCTATTGCATCCAAGAAGAATCCAACCTGCGTTGGCGTAAATGACGGATTTATTAACACCTCTGTTTCTGGTGGAAACGGTGGTTACACATTTTCATGGAGCAATACTTCGCAAACAACTCAAAATATTACAGGATTAGGCCCTAACAACTACAGCGTTACAGTAACAGACAGCAAAGGATGTGTTGCAACTACATCAACAGCATTAGTTATAGCCGATTCAACTGCTCCAAGCATCGTTTGTCCTACAAATATTTCTGTAGGAACAGATGCAGGCAGTTGCTTTGCAACAGTAAATTATATTGCACCTGTAGGAACAGATAATTGTCCCGGTACTACCACCGTTCAAACAACAGGACTACCAAGTGGAAGTCAATTCCCTATTGGCACAACTACCAACACATTCGTTGTTACGGATTTAACAGGAAGAACTGCTACTTGCAGTTTCACCGTTACCGTTATTGATAATGAAAAGCCTACCGTTACCTGCCCTCAGAACATC
>CAYSGX010000013.1:17835-19020 GCA_964430605.1 uncultured Chitinophagaceae bacterium | reverse complement strand
CTTGCGCAAAAATTTAGACCAGTAAAAAGGATTGATTTTATAGAAATCCAAATGAAAAGCATAAGACACGGTTAAACCTGTAAATGAAGTCGGACCTGTTTGGTCGTTCATAATAACACCACCAATGCCGTGTGGTGATTTACCGATTCTGCCCCGATAGCTTCCTGCAAAAGTATTGGGTGCACCTTCAATTTTACGCCACTGATTGCGATAGGTTAGTGCCGCAATAGGGTTTGCTTCCGAGCCTGCCATCGCAGGGTTCAGCAAATGACTGTTGTCGCGGTACAGGCTGAACAAGCCTTGCTGCTGCGCATCTGCAACCGATACACAGCCCACAACCAGCAAAAGAAAAAACAGTTTTCTCATAATATAATTTTAAGCAGATAACTTTTTTATTCTAAGTTTTAAGTTATCAGTATTCAGTTATCAGTTATCAGTTTTAAGGTTCGTTCACTATGCTCTTTCAAAAGAACAAGCCTTGTTTTTTTCCACTTGCCAAAGTCCCTCCTTTGGGAAAGACTTTTACCTTATAATTGTAATATTGCCGTCCCGCACTTCGCCCAAATCGTCTAACTTCAGAATATAATAATAAGTGCCTGCGGGAAGCGGCTTGCCCTGATGCGTGCCGTCCCAGTCATTATTATATGGTCGTGCCGTAAATATTACATCGCCCCACCTGCTGAAAATCATTACCTCATTATTTTTCAATTCAGCTAAATCACGAATAATCCATGTGTCGTTCACGCCATCGCCGTTTGGCGTAATGGCATTCGGAATAAACAGGTTGTCTGCATCGCGCACAATTACCGTAATGGTATCTCTTGCTATACAGCCTGTTGCAGAATCAGTAACCCAAACCTGATATACGGTTGTAATTTCAGGCGAAACCAACACCGTATCCCTGTCAGGAAAATCAACATTTCTTGAAGGAATCCACTCATAGCTTACATTGCCCAATGAACTGAATACAGAAACAGTCAACTGCGTTTCTTCGCCTAATAAAATTGTTTGCGGTGAAGTTTCGTTAATCGCTATTTCAGGCGAAGGAACATTACTTACAGACACGGTAATTGAAGCATCACAATCGTTGGAATCCACTCGGCACCAACTCCCATCATGACAGTGGTGACTTTTGCTGTCAGATAGGTCAACAAAGACATCCAGACCAGGCGCAGTAATATAAAC
>CAYSGX010000013.1:12350-17825 GCA_964430605.1 uncultured Chitinophagaceae bacterium | reverse complement strand
CGGTAACGGTAACGGTGTATGTCCCCGGTACTAAATTTTCTACGGTTGCGCCTGTTTCAAACTGACTGAAATCCCAATCATAACGATAAGGCAATGTGCCTCCTGAAACCACCACCGTTATTGAACCGTTATCATTTTCACAATAAGAATCTTTCGTTACTGTTCCGTCTATTTGTGGCCCGTCAATATCTACAATTTCAAAATTCAGCACCGTATCGCAGGTAGCTAAATCGGTAATAGTAACGGTATAATTGCCCCTTGTAAGATTAGGCGCAAACGGTGCATTCAAAGCCGCATCGTGTGCCCATACGTAAGTCAAAGGATTATCATCGGTAGAAGCCGTTACGGAAATTGAGCCATCGGCATTGCCGCAGGTAGAGCGCACAATTTCAAAGCCTGAAACCGTTACGCCCGCTCTTTCAAACACGGTATTGCTTCTTGTAGCGGTACAGCCATTAGCGTCTGTAACCGTAACTGTATATTGACCTGTGTTCAGATTGCCGTTTACATTAAATGTATCTGCGGAAGCAGGTGTATTAACCGTATTAGACCAATCATAATCAAATGGCGAAGTGCCGCCTGTTACAACAGCCGTCAGTTGTCCGTGTCCGTTATTATTGCAATAAGCATTGCTGTCTAACTGAACCGTAACTACTAATAATTCAGGTTGCGTAATTGTTACTGAATCTGTTGCTTCACAGCCATTGTCGTCAATTACTGTAACAAAATAAGTCCCCGCCAACAAACCTGATGCCGTTGCCGTTTGCTGATTATTTGCATTCGGACTCCATAAATAAATGTAAGTTCCGTTGGCACTTGTACCTCCTGAAGCGGTTACAGTTGCTTGTCCATCATTTATTCCAAAGCAACTTACATGATTATCTGCAACCGCATCGGCAGCAACAGGCGTAGCAGGTTGTGTAATAACTACGCTTGCAGTATCAATACAGCCGTTATCGTCTGTTACGGTAACGATATAAGTTCCTTCGGATAATCCTGTTGCAGTTGATGTATTTTGAGCAGCAGGGTCGCTCCATGAATATTGATAGTTGCCTGCAACCGTTCCACCTGTAGCATTCACAGTCGCAGTACCATCGCTTCCGCCAAAACAATTTACATCGGTTGACGAAACAATCGCAGCAAGCAATTCGGCAGGATTAGTAACCGTAACAGCATTTGAAACTGCCGTACAACCATTATCATCTGTTACTGCTACTACATAGTTACTCGCAGATAAGCCGCTGAATATTCCTGTGGTATTTGTCCCTACACCTGCTATCTCATAATCATAACTGCCTGATGATGTTGTTCCGCCATTGGCTGTTGCGATGATTTGCGCATCATCTGCATTAAAGCAAGTTATGTCATTATCCAACACTGCCGTTACGGTTAATTCCGCAGGATTGGTTACTACAATAGCAGGCGAAGAAACTTCGGTGCAACCTGCCGTATCACGAACAATAATTGTATAAGAACCTGCCGATAAATCGTCAAATATTCCGCTCGTCTGATAATTAAAAACGCCATCTATACTATATTCTAAATTGCCTCTGCCGCCATTAGCAGTTGCGGTAATTTGCGCATCGTTGGCATTGAAGCATGAAATATCATTATCTAAAACTGCTGTAATAAATAATTGTGGAGGGTTCGTTACAATTATCGGTTGCAGAATGGTATCCAGACAACCATTATCGTCCTGTGCCACTATTATGTAGCTGCCTTCAGGTAATGGCGGTGAAACATTTACAGGTAAAAACGGACTGTTATTTATTGAAAATGTATATGTCCCTGTGCCGCCTGTTGCCGTTGCGGTAATTTGCGCATCATTGGCATTGTAACAGCTTATATCGTTATCTAAAACAGCAGTTACTTCTAATGGTGTTGCAGGTTCTGTAATGTCGAATGAAGTTCCTGCCAATATACAATTGTTGGCATCGGTAATGTCAACCACATAATTTCCTGCGGGAACACCCGACAAATCTTCCGTGTTATATGCGCCACCATTCCATGAGAAAGTATAGGCAGGTATTCCGCCTGTAACCGTAATATCAATAGCCCCTGTGCTTTCGCCATTACACAAAACATCGGTAACAATACCTGCAACCGTAATAGCATCAGGTTCTGTAATAATCGTTGCATCAGTGCTTTCGCAACCGTTATCGTCTGTTACCAATACTTCATATAATCCCGCAGGAACAGCAGTTAAATCTTCGGTGATGTAAACACCTCCGTTCCATGAGAAAGTATAGTTGAGCGTTCCGCCTGTAACCGTAATATCAATTGCGCCTGTGCTTTCGCCATTACATAAAACATCGGTAACTATTTTGGCAATAACAATCTCGTCAGGTTCGGTAACATCTTCACATATTGTTTCAGCACAGCCTCTTGAATCAGTTACGATTACACAATAATTTCCTGCGGAAAGACCTTGTATATCTTGTGTTGTTTCTCCATTACTCCAGATAATATCATCATATCCTGGCGTGCCGCCTGAAATGCTCAAAGTAATGCTACCGTCAGCCACACCAAAGCATGATGCAGGCACAGACTGCGTACCCAACACAATCGCATCAGGCTCAATAATAGTATCGCAGATTGATTTTTGACAGCCGTTGGCATCTGTTACCGTTACGCAATATATTCCTGCGGAAAGGTTTGGTATATCTTCTGAAGTTTCAGCATTAGACCAAATATAAGTGTATGGCGCAACTCCACCCGAAACAGTCAGGTCAATGCTCCCGTCAGTACCGCCATTACAGCTAATGTCTGTTTTAACGGTAATCAAATCTAAAGAATCGGGTTGTACTACAATAATGCCCACCGCTTCCGCAGTACAACTGTTATTGTCAGTTACCGTAACCGAGTAGGTGTCTGCTTCCAAATCTGTTCTGTCTTCTGTCTGAACCGCATCGTTCCAAACAAAGCCGAAGCCCCCTACCCCACCCGAAACCGTTAAATCAATCGCACCGTTATTTCCACCGAAACAACTTACATCGGTAACGGCTACGGCAATATTAATTTCATCGGGCGTTCCGACCACCGAAATATCTGTAACCTCACAACCCCTGCCATCTGTAATCAGCACTTCGTAAACGCCTGCAATAAGACCACTGATGTCTTCGGTGTTGTATGCACCATTGTTCCATGAAAAGGTATAATCAGGATTAGGCGTTCCGCCAGAAACGGTTATATCAATTTCGCCATTGGCATCGCCAAAGCATAATACATCAGTAATCACTTTGGCATCAACGGTGATTTGCGAAGGCTCGGTAATTGTTTCGCAAATATCAACCGTGCAGCCGTTGGCATCAGTAACGGTTACGCAATATGTACCTGCTGTAAGATTATCCAAATCTTTCGTAATTGCCCCATTCGACCATGTGTATGAATAAGCAGGTGTTCCTCCAGCAGGAGTAATCACTATTTCGCCATCGCTGCCGCCAAAGCACGAAATATTTGTTGGTATTGCACTTACCGTTAATTCATCAGGATTGGTTACTGTTATGGCAGGGCTGCTTACTGCCGTACAGCCGCTTGCATCGGTTATGGTAACTTCATACGTTCCTGCTGATAAACCACTAAATATTCCGCTCGGCTCATTCCCACTGCCTATATCATATTGATAACCTGAACCTATTGTTCCGCCACTGCCTGTTGCGGTTATCTGCGCATCGTTTGCATTGAAGCAGGATATATCATTATTTAAAACTGCCGTTACCGTTAGTTCATCGGGATTGGTTACGGTTATGGCAGGACTGCTTACTGCCGTACAGCCGTTATCATCTGTTACTTCTACCACATAGCTACCCGAAGATAGACTGCTGAATATGCCTGTGGTGTTAGTACCTACGCCTGCGATTTCATAGTCATAAGTACCTGATGTTGTACCGCCATTTGCCGTTGCGGTAATTTGTGCATCATTCGCATTGAAGCAGCTTATGTCATTGTTTAAAACTGCTGTTACTGTTAGTTCATCAGGATTGGTTACCGTTATGGCAGGACTGCTTACTGCCGTACAACCGTTATCGTCTGTTACCGTTACTTGATAACTGCCTGATGGCAAACTGCTGAATATGCCTATGGTGTTAGTGCCTACGCCTGTTATTTCATAGTCATAACTGCCTGATGATGTACCGCCATTTGCCGTTGCCGTTATTTGTGCATCGTTCGCATTGAAACAGCTTATGTCGTTATTCAATACTGCCGTTACTGTTAGTTCCGAAGGATTTGTTACGGTTATGGCAGGGCTGCTTATTGCCGTACAACCATTATCGTCTGTTACCGTTACTTGATAACTGCCTGATGACAAGCTGCTGAATATGCCTGTGGTATTTATGTCTACGCCTGCGATTTCATAGTCGTATGGGAACGTTCCTCCATTTGCTGTTGCCGTTATCTGTGCATCGTTTGCATTGAAACATGATATATTATTATCTAAAACTGCCGTTACTGTTAATTCATCAGGATTGGTTACGGTTATGGCAGGGCTGCTTACTGCCGTACAGCCGTTATCGTCTGTTACTTCTACCACATAGCTGCTTGATGACAAACCACTGAATATGCCTGTGATATTTGTGCCTTCGCCTGCGATTTCATATTCGTATGGGAATGTCCCGCCATTTGCTGTTGCGGTTATCTGCGCATCGTTTACATTGAAGCAACTTATGTCGTTATCTAACACTGCGGAAACAGTGAGCGGGGTTGGCTGTGCAATATTCTGAGAAACAGATGTTGTGCAACCGTTAGCGTCTCTTACCAATATATTATAGCTTCCTACACACAGCGTATTGCTGGAATCAACCACGTCATACGAAGCTCCGTTATCGAAACTGTATTCATAAGTACCTGTGCCGCCTATTGCGGTAATTCTGATTAAACCGTTACACTCGCCCGAACATCTCACATCTCTGAAATCTGATACTGTGGCTGACAATGCAGATGCAGGTTCTGTAATAGTGGTACTCTGGCTTGCCGACTCACAACCTGAACCATCTCTTACCAACAACGTATAGTTATCGGCAAGTAATCCTGTAAATATTCCAGTGGCAGGTAAAGGATAAGTGCCTCCGTTATCAATGCTGTATTCATATCCACCGCCTGAACCACCACTTGCGGTAATGGTAATTGTTCCGTCATTGTCGCCAAAGCAGGTTACATCTGTTTTAGTGAAAGTGAAGGTTACTGCGGAAGGCTCATTGATAGTTGCGGAAGTTGTAGCGATACAGCCGTTTTCATCTTCAACCGTAGCGCTGTATGTATCAGCCATAACACCGGATATATCCTGAGTAGTATATCCTCCCGGACTCCATGAATAAATAAAGTTTGGTCCTGTTCCACCAGAAACTGATAAATCTATTGCGCCATTAGTACCACCATTGCAACTTACATCTATAACGGTTGTAGAGAGGGTAAGTTGGTCGGGTTCGCTTACTACTATATCTGCCGATGTTGCCGTACAGCCGTTACCGTCTGTAC
>CAYSGX010000013.1:2012-12250 GCA_964430605.1 uncultured Chitinophagaceae bacterium | reverse complement strand
CTGCCACCATTACAAGCTATCACAGTGGTTACACTGCCGTCTGATGTTAATACTGCTGGTTCGCTTACTACTATATCTGCCGATGTTGCCGTACAGCCGTTACCGTCTGTACTTCTGATTCTGTATGTCCCAGCTGTTATCGTAAAGGTCGAAGGGATTTGGTTTGCTCCCCATGTCGTACATCCCGAACCACTGCATATTGCATATTGATAACCACTGCCTACTGTGCCGCCCGTTGCGCTTGCAGTTATCTCTCCGCTGCCACCATTACAAGCTATCACAGTGGTTACACTGCCGTCTGATGTTAATACTGACGGGTTTGTAACCACAATATCAGGTGTTGCAGTAACCGTACAGCCGTTGCCATCTCTTGCTTCGATGGTATATGTGTCCGGAACTAATCCGCTGAATATAAACACGCCACTACCACTGGACTGAAATGCTCCACCATTATTACTAAATTCATAACTACCTCCTGAACCTCCCGAAGCGGTTGCCGTAATTTGTGCATCGTTCGCTCCGTTACAGGTAATATCATTGTTCAATACTGCATTTACCAATAAAGCGGGCGGTCCTGAAATGGTAAATGTTTCAGTGGCTGAACAGTTATTAGCATCAGTAACGGTAACAGTATAGTTATCCTGTGCCAAGTCTATCAACACATTGCTTGTCTGCGGGGAAACGCCTGTGGTGCTGTACAAAAGCGTTCCTGTTCCGCCTGAAGCAGTAACGGTGGCTGTGCCACCTGCTACGCAGGAACTTTGTGTTGTGGCAATATTTGTAATTGAAATTGCCGAAGGTTCGGAAATTGATACGGTTTCTGTTTTAGTACAGCCTTTACTGTCTCTTACGGTAACGGTATAGGTATTTGCTACCAAGCCCGTAAGAATATTGCTTGACTGATAAGTCCCGCCACTGCTATATTCCAATGGGGCAGTTCCACCCGAAGCAGTTATGGTCAATGTGCCGTTATTTCCTCCGTTACAGGAAACATTTGCAGGCACAACCGAAGTAATAATAATTTCATCGGGGTCGTCAATGGTAATCTGTTCAATCTTGGCGCAACCTACATTATCGGTTACAGTTATGGAATATGTATTTGCACTTAGCCCTGTATCTGTCGAATCAGAAGTCTGTGTTGAATTTAACTTTTCATCATTATTAGACCAACGGTATGAGTATGGCGATGTACCTCCTGAAATAGTTGCAAACAGTTTTCCGTCATTGTCGCCCGGACACGAGATAGGATTTACAATTCCTGTATTCAATACAAGCGTGGAAGGCGTTGCGGTTACAATAGCGGCAACAGTATCTTTACAACCATTGGCATCGGTAACCGTTACTGAATAGGTTGTGGTTGCAGTTGGGTTTGCAATTGGGTTTACAATATTAGCATTGCTTAATGTATTATCGGGACTCCACTCGTAAGAAACACCTCCTGTAGCAAACATGGGCACACTTGCCCCTTCGCATACTGTAGTGTCTTGGCGTATAGTAGCCACAGGATTTGGATTCACCGTAATAAAACCTGTCTCAGTTTTAAATGTGCTTACACCACTTGGATAAGTTACAGTTAATGTAACATTATTTGTTCCTGTTGAGGCGTAGCAAATATTGTTAGGATTCTGCACGTTGGCAGTGAGCGGTGTTGCTCCGGCAAATGCCCAGTTCCATCCGGTTCCGTTAGGTGTAATGGTAGCAGTGTAATCAATACAATCAGTTGGGCAAATTGAAGGATCAGATGCATTTATAACGATATCAGGTATTGGATTAGTTACTAAAGTAAAAGCGCCATATTCACCAACACCCACGGTAGTTGTAACAACTTTGGTTGTAATATTAATGGTACTTGCATAAGGAATATCCCAAAAAGGACTGTTCCATCGTTGAGGCTTAAGATTGGCTTCTACAATGGTATTTGGAGTTGCTCGCTCAGGATCTCTGTAGGTAAAAGCCATTTGAACAACGGGAGGTGTTGTATAATTTTCAGGTTCAACAATCCAAAAACGGTCTATGGCATTATTGGCATTTTCGACATTAAAATAATCGTTGAAATTGGCTACACCTGTTGGAAGAGGTCTGTTATTTGGAGCAGGCGTAAGCGTGGTAGGATAAGTAGCAAAAGCTATTTTTCCTGTTCCAGATTGTGTTCCTGCGGTTTGAATATTGTAGTTATAGGGGAAATAATTTCCTGTTGCATTCGCAAATGGCAACACATAATTATTTCCTGAAGCAGTATTGCCAATATTCCATAATACACGGCTATATCCGGCAGCCGGAAGGGTTTCGCTTATTAAATAACCTGTAGATCTTACTATTCCGCTTGGTAACGGATTTTTAATCTCAATATCGAATGTATTCATGTTGATATTGCCAGTTGCCAAATCTAGTTGGTTGTTAACAGTCATATCACCTAAGAGAGTGCGCCTATTGGCATCACCTAATGTAGCATCATAAAATGCCATAGTTTGTGAAGCGCCTTGGCAATCTATGGTTTTTGTTGCTGTGTAGAAACATACTTTTGATGTGCCAGGGTTTATAATGCCGTTTTGATATTCCCAATTGCCTATCACAGTTATGTTACCAATAAAATTTAATCCTCCAGAGGATTTATTAATGAGAATGTTAGGTAACCTGCCAGCGCCACAAGTTACACTTGAAGTGACCACTTGATTTCCTGCTCCGAAAATTTGAATGGTAATATTTCCGCCACCACCAGCACTTCCATTATTGATTTGAATATCACCTAATGAAGTAATATTCTTGCCAGTTCCTGAGTTTAATGTTATAGGACCTGTTCCTGCATAAATCAACGTACCTGTAACTGTAATATTAGATGCTATGTTATATATCCCATTGAAAAATCCCACATTAGGAAGATTATGATCAGGTCCCTGAATAGTATTTCCATTGACAAAAGCAATAAACCCGTTGCCAGACACCGTTCCTTGTACATATTCCCATGTTCCTACTATTGAGGTGTTTCCAATGAGATCAAATGTTCCTGATGGCTTATTGAAAGTAACATTGGGCAATCTGCCGGCATTAATTCCTACAATACTAGTAGATACTTGATTACCGGTTCCATTAATTTCAATTAACCCATTCCCACCTCCTGTTCCAGAGCCATTGTTTATTTGAAGATTACCAAAGAGATTAACTTTATTTGTGGCTCCATTTAAATTTATGGGACCTGTACCTCCATAAGTTAACAACTGCAACACTGTTAAATCCGTTGACAAATTAACTGTAGCGTCAATAAAACTTAGTGATTCAATTGCATGAGACAAACCATTTACATTGATTGTTCCAATGAAAGAGAATGTTCCACCGTTAGAATTAAATGTACCCAAATTATTGGTGTATGTTCCATTAGTTAAAGATAAGGTACCACTTGTAGAAATGAAATTAGAACCTATATTTATTGTTAAACCTGTATTTACATTAATACCCGCTGAGCCACCTTGAAAAATACCCCCCGAAAAAGTCGCCCCACCATTGCGAATAGTTATTCCGTTTGCATTTTGAGAAATCGTATTTGTATACCCGACTTGTACTGTAAAACTAAAAACATCTACTGGGACATTAATATTGCAACTTCCTATTCCTCCTCCATCAAAAACAACATCGTCTGCAAAACCCGGGACTGTCGCCCCCCCCAGCCCTCCTGATATTGCCGACCAGTTAGCTGCATTGTTCCAGTTAGAAGCTATGTTTGATACCCAATATCTTGTAGCAGCCACAGCAGAATTTATTACATAAAAATTTATGATAAAAAACAAAATTTTCTTCATGATAGTAATTTGATTATCCTTATGCCTTCCAAAGTTATAAATAATATTTAGGTTAAATTAACGAAATTATACCGAAATACTAAAGAAATGTAGTTGATTAAAAAATATTTCACTAATAAACCCAAGTTGCTAAATAGAAATTGATAAAAGGAAAGAATGTGAGCATCAAAGAATATATTTGAGTTAGCAGACTTAAATAATTCAGATATGATGCTCACAAAGGATAAAATTATAGGAATATTTTGTTTTGTAGATGATTTATTAAAAACAATGGGACATTATGAAGACAGCCGCAGGCAAGTAAGCGACAGCGAGATTATCACCACAGCCATAGTAAGCTCATTATATTTTGGTGGGCATCAAGATAAGGCACGGCAGTTTATGAAAATGACAAGGTTAGTACCCGATATGACGGATAAGAGCAGGTTCAACCGCAGACTACATGCCTTATCGGAACTCATTTACAGTTTGTTTATGCAAATAGGCTACTACTTTAAGTACGTTACCTGTGAAATGAGCTATGTGTTGGATTCCTTTCCGGTAGCTGTTTGCGACAATATCCGTATCAGTAATTGCAAGCTGTTAAAAGGCAGGCAATGGCGCGGAAAACAAACCAGTATGCGCAGATACTTCTATGGTGTAAAAGTACAGTTGCTTATTACCAAAGACGGTATTCCCGTTGAGTTTGGTTTTACACCGGGTAGTGAACATGATGCTCTTAGCCTTAAAAAATTGCCGATGGAACTGCCTGCTGAAAGTGAAGTGTTTGCGGATGCCGCCTATACCAATTATGAAATAGAAGACCAACTGATGGAATGCGGCCAGATTGCCTTAAAAGTACAACACAAGTCAAATTCAAAAAGAAAAGACAGCCCCAGCGCTGCTTTTGTAAAAGCGTATATGCGAAAAAGAGTAGAAACAACCATTAGTGAAATAAAGGGATTGTTCCTCAGAAAAATTCACGCTGTAACTTTTAAAGGATGGCTGCTCAAAATCTCTTTATTCAGCTTCGCTTTCTCCTTAAACAAAATCCTTAAATAGCAACTTGGGTTAATTTGTAGTCAGGTAATTTATTGACATAGTCTTTAAAGCAAAAAATCGTATTAATTTATGAAATTCTTTTTGCTTTTAAGATTTTATACTTTACAAAACGATAAATTAATCTTAAGATCCCTAAATAATTCTCAATTGATTTATAGGCAATATGTTCTATTCTTGGGGATGTGATGTACTCTTCAAATTCATCTTCAGTAAACCCAAGCTTTTTCAATACAAAATCATAATC
Source organism: uncultured Chitinophagaceae bacterium (assembly GCA_964430605.1). GTDB lineage: Bacteria > Bacteroidota > Bacteroidia > Chitinophagales > CAIOSU01 > CAYSGX01. Next base: position 7,171 of record CAYSGX010000013.1, on the reverse strand, counting down.
ACTTTTTTCTATAAGTTTGCTAGAGTAGGTGTCTTCTTTCATTAATTCTAACGCTTTACTTCTTGTTAATTGCCCTGCACATATTAATGTTGAATAGTGCGACTTTCTTTTATCTATTCCAAATTTTTTGGGAAGTATATATGCTTGATAAAATCTTGTAAATATTGACTCATAATGTTTCCCCCCATAATCGCGCCACAAAAATTCTCTTTTAATAAGTTCTTTGGCTTCAGGCTTATGGTATGGATAATAATCTAAAATATTTACATCATGAATATTTTTATTTTGAAAAATGATTTCTTTTAAAATATTTCCAATTGGATACGATTTAATTTTTTTTGTGCCAAATTTTTCATGAATAGCTCTTATGTTAATAGAGTCAGTCTTATTGTACACCCAATGATTCGGAAGTCTTCCTTCTGTAGTAATACTGCTACCATTAAATATATAATTAATATTTAAATATTTTGCTGCATTTAATAAAGTTGTTCTTATGGCATGATCTGTTAAAACTTCTATATCTACCACATGTGCTTTAAAAAAAGAGCGCTGCAAATCTCTAAATTCTTCCCAATTTATTACATGAGTGTAAAGATCAAAGCCTGTACATTTTAAGATGTTTTTTATATTAACAACAGAAAGTTCTGAATTCCAACCATTATCCAAATGTACTGCAAGAACTCTAAGATTATGTTTCCAACACAAATAGGCAACAAAGGTACTATCTACTCCACCACTTAATCCTATTAATACATCATATTTTGATTTCTTGCCATTTTGTTTTGCTTGCTCAATTATTTTGTAAAAATCTGTCAATTCCGAATCATATCCGTGATAGAATTTTTGAATATTTAGCTCATAAATTCTGCAGTGGTTACAAACTCCAGCCTCATCCAAAGTCAACTCAGGATCATCCACTTCGTCCAAAATACATTTGCTACATATTTTAATCATGATAAAATAATTATCGCTTAATACCTGCTTGTTTAAATTCATCATCGCTAGGGTAATTAATGAGAATTCCTCTAGCATCTGTGTAATATACAAATAAGCTTCCTACTGCTGCTCCAGAAACCTCAATTTGAAAAGCCTTTTTAATATCATTAATATCTTTACACCCTCCAGCAATAACAATTGGGTTGTTAACTGATGAAATCACTTCCTTAATAAAATTATGGTCATAGCCTTGATATGTACCATCACCATCAATTGATTGAAGTATTATTTCACCAACACCAATTTGATTCATTTTAAAAACTAATTCACTAACAGAAATATTATTATTCCTGCCTCCGTTAAATACCATTTTTTTTTCGTTAATATTTCGATAATCAATGCAAGCCACTATGGTAGAACTTCCATAAATATTGACAGCACTCTTCACTAAAGAATAATTTGCAATATGTGAACATAAAATGACCTTTTCGACACCTAATTTTAATATTTTTTCTATATCCTGCACTTTTGTTATACCTCCTCCATAAGAGATAGGAGCAAAGCATTCGTCAACAAATTGGGCAATTAAATTATAGTCAATTCCCTTTATTTTAGCACTTTTATCTAAGACACATAATTCATCTACTTGCAACTCGTTATAAATTTTGATTGAGTTTAGCAAGTCCCCGATGTATGTAGGCGAGCTAAATTTTACGGTTTTTATTAATTGTCCGTTTTCAACCAATAATATTGGAATGACTCTCTTAAGCATAATTATATTTTACAAAAATTATGGAGTAGTTCCATTCCGTATTTGTGACTTTTTTCCGGATGAAATTGTACTCCGAATATATTATCATTTTGAAAAGCCACACAATAATTGAAATTATTGACTGATGTGCTTAAGATTTCATATTCATTCGTTTCAAAGAAAAATGAATGAACGAAATAGTATCTATTTCCTTCAGCATTTAGTAATGGATTTTTTTTTTGGGGCAAAACATAGTTCCACCCCATAACAGGAATGGTGCCGTTGTATTCTTTTTGCTTTTTAAAACCAACTACCGGTAATGGAAGCCATGAAAGCCCATTTTCTATCCCTTCTTCACTTGAGGCTCCCATGAGTTGCATGCCAAGACAAATTCCAAGTATTGGTTTTTTTAAATTAATGGCAAACTCATTCATAGGCTCAATCAATCCATTACCTTTTAAATTTCGAATTCCATTATCAAAAGAACCTACTCCAGGCAAAATGAGCTTATCAGATTTTATTATTCTCTCAGGATCTGATGACACTATGCAATCCTCTCCAATTTTTCGAAGCATGTTAAATATCGAACCCGCATTACCTAAATTGTAATCAATTATTGTTGTCATTATTGATTTGATTAAAAAGATGTATTAATTTTTGCTCTTCAGTTTCCCAATTAAATGATTTTTCATAAAGCATTCTGGCTTTTTTACCTTTCTCGTAGATCCCTGAGCCTTGCCTGAAAGCTTCATTAACATATTCAGCAATTTTCTGTGGATTTACCTCCTCCATAATGTACCCAATATCTCCTGAATTCATTACTTTTATTAGTTCAGGAGAATTACTCATTAAAACAGGCAACCTACAAGCCATATATTCAAATAATTTGTTGGCACTTGCATGTTTTTTAGAATAATTGATATGTTCCAGCAAAACTACTCCTAAATTTGCATCCGATACATACTCAAAAAGGTTTTCGTACGGAACTTGATTTAAGAAATAAGTATTATTATTCGATATATTTTTTAATTTATTCAGGAGATTTCCTTGGCCTATAATTACCAATGCTATATTATGCTCAAATAAAAAAGCAGACTGAACCAATTCTACCAAATATCTTCCCCCTCCTAAATTTCCATGATACAATACAATTTTTACAGTACTCGGCAAATTCAATTTCCTTCTCAGTGTTTTATTTTTTGGTAATAGTCGCTTAACTGGAAAATTTTGTATTATCTCACAACTTATTCTGTATTTTTTTGAAACATATGTACTGATACTCTCATTGACTGAAAAAATTAAATCTACAGCGTTTATGTATTTATATTCCATTAAAAAAATAAATGTTCTTAATATCAAAGTGATTACTCTTGATTTTAAGTTTTGAACTATGTTCATTTTGCTCCAGTCGAACCCTTGGTTAACGGTTTCAATATATAAATCATGAATATCATATACAATTTTTACGTTATATTTTTGCTTATGTTTGGCACCAATAATAAGTGTAGGCAGATCGTGGCAGTATATAATATCAAATTTCGTTTCAATAGATTCAAACCCTGCTTGTAGTGATTTCACCTCTGAGTAAAAAGGCAAATAAATCTTATCAAGTAAAGTTCGTTTAGTCTCTTCAAATCTATGAACCGGAATTGCCGACACTAATTCTGGTACCTCCTGTTTTGTATTACTCGACAAACAAAAAATTTCGACATCATAAAATTTTGACAATGAAGCCGCTGTTCGTTGGGCACGACTGTCATTATTAATTGACCAAGCTAGAAGTATAGCAATTTTTTTCATTTTATTTAACTTCTAAAAACTTAGAAAGAACCAGTATTTTCCAATTATCTGTGTATGATGCAACAATGATTTTATTGTTTATTAATTCCTGTTTAGCGGTATTTATATAGTTTCTCATTTCTATGTTGTTTGCCCATAAATCAGAGGGTGCCTCAAAGCCTATTTTATCTTTTCTGTAAACAATCTTATTAGGCAAATCTGCTTGCATAGCTTTTCTTAAGAGTGCTTTAGACCAACCTTCTTTTACCAAAAATTCAGATTGCAAGCTAAAAACAAACTCTACCAACTCGTGAAACAGAAAAGGAAGTCTTACCTCTATTGAATGTGCCATTGAGTTTCTATCAGCAAACTTTAACAGTTTTTCAAGTCCCTGATTGGACATTTCATGTTTAAGGGTTTCTTTTAAGGATCCAAAAACATGAAAAGGGCTTACTTGTGGACAATAGTCGTAGTGAAATTCTGAGTTTATTCCATTAGGTGAATCCTTAATTTTAGCATCCTTGTATTGCCTTATTGTTTTGTACAATGCGGGCATGTACTTGATTAACATGTTTTGTAAGGGTAAATCAATAATTTTGCTGTGGTTATTCTTGATATTTTTTCTATATCTTGACAAAGCCAAAAAATTAGGAAATATATCAAGTGAATATAAGGAAAAGTCTTTGTCATATCCACACAAGAATTCATCAGCTCCCTGTCCGTCAAGCATGACAATAATTTTTTCTTGTCGTGCTTTTTCATAAACCTTATATTGAGCAAATATACTCCCAGTTTGAAAAGGTTCTTCCTGATGATACATTAATTTATCAATACTCTCATTGAGCATTTCTGCATCAACCAAAACATTATGGTGTATAGATTTAAATCTGTTACTTACAATATCGATATACTTTCCTTCGTCTTTAGCAAAATCTTTAAACCTTGCAGAAAACGTATGATTATTATTGAGTTGCTTACTTACTAAACTAACTACTGAACTAGAATCTAGGCCACCTGAAAGAGATGTGCCAACTGGCACATCAGATCGAAGCCTCCTTTTTACAGACGTTTCTAATAATTCTCTAAATTTAACAACAGCCTGATCAAATGTTACATCATTAGTTTTAGTTGCATCAATGTTCCAGTAGTTTTTTTGAACTATTTCTTGATCTCCCCGATAAATAAAGAAAGAACTGTTTTTGAGTTTGTAGATATTTCTATAAAAAGTAGTTTTTTGATCATTAGGATTTTCAACTAAATCATTTACCAAAAAATTATAAACCATAGTATAATCTATTTCTTTTGGAACACCTAAAGACCAAAAAGCTTTCATTTCAGATGCAAAATAGAAGTTGCCCTTATAAAAAGTATAATAAAATGGTTTTTCCCCGAATCTATCTCTTGCGCAAAACAGTTCGTTTTTCTTGATATCATAAATGGCAAAAGCAAACATGCCGTCTAATTGAGCTAAACAAGAAGTTGCCCAATGCTTGTAAGCTGCAAGCAAAACTTCTGTATCTGAGTGAGTTTTAAAAACAAACCCTTGTTGAGTGAGATAAGATTTTAATTCAAGATAATTATAAATTTCACCATTGAAAGTAATCATAAAATTGCTTTCATAACTCATGGGTTGGGCCGCATTGTTTGACAAGTCAATAATTGACAGGCGCCTATGTCCTAACCCTACGTTTCC
>CAYSGX010000013.1:0-2002 GCA_964430605.1 uncultured Chitinophagaceae bacterium | reverse complement strand
CCACTTTTTGAAATCCATTGCCCTTCACCATCTGGACCTCTGTGAACAAGAGCATCAGTCATCTTTTTAAGTTGACTGATATCTCCTTTATTTTGCAACCAAAAACCTGCTATTCCGCACATGAATTTATTATATTAAGTATATTTTCACAAGTACCAATATAAGCCTTCCTCTTTTTAGCTTCTTCCAATATCTTCTCGTATAAATTAAAATACAACGAAATGTTGGCGTAATCAGGATGAAAATTTACAGTAAGACAACCCCCAACTTTCTCTACCTTATCAAAAAGGTCTAGAGTTATTTTCAGCGCATCGCTTGAGCTTAGCCTCTGATTTCCAAAAATTGAACTATCCATGATAATTAAAGGAAGTTGCCATATTGACCCCTCTTTTACGTCAATTGTATATGGATGCGATGTGCCCGCTCTAAATCCAGTGGATTCATTTAATCCTAATGTGCTGTCAATCATAATCCCCGATTTGATATGAATAGCGGGGGTAGTGTGATGATTGTACCTTAGGTAATGCTGTCTGGTGGATATTATTTTTTTGCACACTACCGACTCAAGGACCTGCTTCTGCGTTTCAAAAACAGAGAGGTCTAGGGCAGATTGAAAGCTACCATGCAGCCCTATTTCATGTCCTTCTTTGCTTAAAAGAGTTATAAATTCTTTTACTGAAAGCCATTTGTTACCTAATTTAAATTTGTCTTCCAACTCATAGTCACAGTCGTAAATGCTTAAGTTTTCTAGAGTGGGTCTTACGAAAAAGAAATATGTGGACTTGACATTATGCTTTTTCTCTATCTCAAGCCATTTGTTATAAACCCATATTTCATCATCTTTTTTTTGATAAAAAACAGATTTTATCAACGTTTTTACAAGTTGTAGATATAGTGTGGCTTTTTGAGAGAAGTTGGTAGCGAGAAAAATCCTCTTTTTGATATTCCTCGCAAATACTCTAGGGGAATATGATTCAACCCTATCAACATCGTGTGTAAGGCAAACTGCAAATTTAGAGTTGTTTGGCCATTTCAGTGCTTTTTCCCCTTCTAACTTTTTCAATACCATTTCATCTATGAACGGTAAACTGCAATCACCAAAAAGAGACTCTTTATAATTACCCCAAATATCAAAGGTACTTGACTCCACCTCACCAGAATGGGTCAACTTCTTCTCGATTAGTTCTAACTCTTCCTTTGAAAATTTGCTTTCCCAATCACTTATTCCAAATAAAGAAAAATATTTTTTCAAGCTATTAGTCATTTGGGCAGGAAACGTTTAACCAAGAGAAATAGCGGAGAGTCGAATCGAGTGCTATAATAAGATGACTTTACTCCTCCAAAGCTTTCAAAATAAGCAGCTATAGAAGGTATTTCTGACCCCTCGAAGTCGAAAATGGTCATCCCGATATTTTTTGAGTGTTCAATACCCTTCCACATTGCAAATGGTCCTGCATAATGGTTATTTGAAGATTGGTCAAACCCTCCAATTAAGTAATAAATTCTTGTCTTATCGTACACATATAACAATGTGGCCAGATTGGTATTGTCTAAAGATACTGTTATCTGTAGTAAATTGGGGTATAAATTGATTATCTTCTCAAGCATGTCATAGCCGCCAAAAGATTTGCCTTGCCTTTCGTAAGTTTTACCCACCAAGAACTTCATGGAGAGGAAATCTCTATCCCAATTTACTTCCAATTTTTGAGACAATGCCTTCTTGACATTTCTCCTCTTGTCCTGCCTAAGTTTGGCAAATATCTCCTCTATGGGTTGCTCTAAATTAATTATGAATGTAGTACTACGCTTCCAATTAGGCGTTACCTGATTTGTGGTATAAGTAATGCTATGGACTCTTTTGCTCTTTAAAAATGAAAGAATCAAATCAGCGTCTTGAGACTGCCCTACCCATCCTAGGAACGGAGTGAACCAAGGCAAGGTGTAATGTTTGAAGAATCTACCATCTGACTTAACTGCCGCAAAGACATCAACTATATCTTTA
>CAYSGX010000012.1:0-19691 GCA_964430605.1 uncultured Chitinophagaceae bacterium | reverse complement strand
CATTTTATTAGCGCAGATTGTTACCATTATACTTGTTGCCAAATTATTCGGCTGGATATGCACAAAAATCGGACAACCAACGGTTATAGGCGAAATGATTGCGGGAATAGTCTTAGGTCCCTCTTTAGTGGGAATGTATTTTCCTGAATTTTCGGCAATGCTTTTTCCTAAGCAGTCATTGGGAAATTTACAGTTCTTAAGCCAGATAGGCTTAATCCTTTTCATGTTTATAGTGGGTATGGAATTAGACCTGAAAGTTTTGAGGAACAAAGCTCATGATGCGGTAGTGATCAGCCATGCAAGCATTATCATTCCGTTCGCAATGGGTATGGGCCTTGCGTATTTTATTTATCAGTCGTTTGCGCCCGAAGGCGTGCAGTTTTTATCGTTCGGCTTATTTATGGGAATTGCCATGAGCATTACCGCCTTTCCTGTGTTGGCAAGAATTGTCCAGGAAAGAGGTATTCACAAAACAAAATTGGGAACAATAGTCATCACCTGTGCAGCAGCCGATGATATTACGGCATGGTGCATATTGGCTGCCGTAATCGCCATTGTAAAAGCAGGCTCAGTTGTCAGCTCGTTTTATACCATTCTGTTAGCGGTTGGGTATGTTTTCCTGATGATAAACATTATAAAACCATTTTTGAAACGAATCGGTGACATTTACACAACTAAAGAAAGCTTAACCAAACCCGTTGTAGCCATTTTCTTTTTAACGCTTATTATTTCCGCTTATGCAACCGAAGTAATCGGTATTCATGCTTTGTTCGGAGCATTTATGGCAGGCGCAATCATGCCCGAAAGTATAAAATTCAGAAATCTTTTTATTGAGAAAGTAGAAGATGTTGCCTTGGTACTTTTGCTTCCCCTGTTTTTTGTATTCACAGGCCTAAGAACCCAAATAGGGTTGCTCAACGACCCTGAACTATGGGAAATAACCGGATTAATCATCATTGTAGCTGTTTCCGGAAAATTTATCGGGAGTGCGTTGGCAGCAAAATTTGTCGGACAAAACTGGAAAGACAGTTTAAGCATTGGCGCCTTAATGAATACAAGAGGGCTAATGGAATTAGTGGTATTAAATATCGGATACGATTTAGGTGTATTGACACCGCAGGTTTTTTCCATGATGGTAATCATGGCCTTGATTACCACTTTTATGACAGGCCCCGCATTAGACTTTATTAATTGGGCATTCAAATCAGAAGCTGTTGATGTGCCACAGGAAATTAATGAAATGAGTAAATACAAAATACTGGTTTCATTTGGCAATCCCGAACGCGGGAAATCACTTTTGCGATTAGCCAATGGCTTAACAAAAAAGTTAAACAACAATGCGGCTATTACAACAATGCACTTAACATCAAGCAACGAGATACATCAATATGATACGGAAGAATATGAAGCGGAAAGTTTTGCGCCCATCATTCAGGAATCAAAAAACCTGAATCAAAAAATTACAACACTGTATAAAGCCTCAAATGACATTGACGCGGATATTGCCGAAGTTGCCAACAAAGGGAATTATGACCTGCTTTTAATTGGCGTGGGGCAGTCCATTTACGAAGGAAGCCTGTTAGGTAAAATTTTAGGATTCACTACGAAAATCATAAATCCCGAAAAACTGATTAACCAGGTAACAGGAAAAGAAAGCCTGTTTGAAACTTCACCATTTGACGACAGAACCCGGACAATATTAGGAAAGAGCGACACTTCCGTAGGTATTCTGGTAGATAAAGGTTTTGAAAAGATAGACCATGTTTTTATTCCGGTATTTAGTAAGAAAGATATTTTCCTGATTTTATTTGCTCAGAAACTGATTAAAAATTCAGCTTCGCAAATCACCATTTTAGACGCGGCAGGGCAAATAAAAAATAATTCTGAAATAAAAGAACTTATCAGAACCATTGAACAATTCGCGCCAAATCATATCAACCTTATCAATGAACGGATTATTGAGAAAGAATTTTTGAAACAAAATGACTTAATGATAATCAGCGCTGACAGTTGGAAAAAACTAATTGAAACAAAAAGTATCTGGCTATCTGACATACCTTCAACACTGATTCTTTCAGATAAAAATTAATGACGTTCCGGCTACGTCCGGATGTAAATAAATCATTGCCGTTTGAAACATCCACATGTAAAAACAAGTGCGTGCATTATCCAATTATAGCGTAAGTAAAGAGAACATAGTGAAGTAATTCCAAAATTTGATTTGAAAGAAAATATAATATTTTTGAAAAAGAATAAGACCTTCGCTTATCTTGCTAAAGTGATGAGATAAGCGAAGGTTTGTTTCAGATAGTTAGGAGTTAAGTGCAAGCATGGGATACGCCTCACAGCGCTAAAATAAAAGGACAGGCTAATATTTTGAATATTTTCAATTGTCTAATCATATGTTCTACCACTACTCTTTGTAAACCTACTTGATGATTATGTTCCTTGTCTTGTTTGTTTAACGGTTTTTTCTTCGTCCCTTTTATAGGCTTGAGACTATTGATGTATATTTTGTTTTGCTTTCTTTAAACAAACGAAAATCATGTTTACGCCACTTATCTATATTAATATATTATCTATTTCCGAATGGGTAATTGGTATAATTAATAACAAAATATTAAACCCGCAAAAATTTATCCTTGCGGGCTTAACATTATCGTTAGTATTTTTCTTCGGAATAAATCGCTTTAAGTAAGCATCTTGTAAATATCATTGCCAAAGGCAAAAGCCATTAAGGCCAGCAGCAATACCATACCTACTACCTGTGCTTTTTCCAAAACGGCTTCGCTTACAGGCTTACCCTGAATTACTTCTATAATAATAAACACTACGTGTCCGCCATCTAATGCCGGAATGGGCAATAAGTTCATAAAGGCAAGAATGAAAGAGATTAATCCGGTGAGATACCAAAAGCGCGCCCAATCCCAGGTGCCGCCATATATCTTGGCAATACCTATGGGGCTTTGTACCGATTCGGTAGCTTTTACTTTTCCGGTGAAAATTTTACCCAAGCCCACCGCATTATAATAAATAGCTTCAAAGCCGTCTTTTGTGCCAAACTTAAATGCTTCCGCTATGGAATATTCTTTAACAGGTAATGCGTTTTCACTGTCAGGCATAGCAAAAAATCCCATTGTACCATCTTTAGAAACCATCGCTTTTAACTCAACGAGTTCTCCTCCGCGCGAAACTTTTAAGACTATTTCTTTATCTATATTTTGCAACAAATTTTCTCTGAAAACACCGAAAGAAGTTACCTCTTTGTCATTTACAGCAACAAATCTGTCGTTCTTTTTAATTCCGGCTTTATCAGCAGGAGAATCCGGCAAAACTCTATCAACATGAAAGGTATAGTTCTCTAAAGAAATAAAACGGTCTTTGGCACCCGTAAATCGTTGAAACATTTCATCGGGCAAATCAATCAATAACTGCTGACCGTTTCTATCAACTGTCAATTCCGCACCAAAAAATATCCTCATTGAATTCAGGTCATTATCTCTGACAATCGGATTGCCGTTAGCCGCAATTATTTTATCGCCACTTTGCAACCCCACCTCTCTTGCTAATTCATAGGCGTAAATGCCTTCATTTACTTTTTGTACCTCTTTATAGTTTTGCTTATATACTTTCAGCCAAAAAGCAAAAATCAGAATGCCTAAAATGATATTCATGGTAATACCGCCAATCATTACAATAAAACGTTGCCAGGCAGGCTTGCTTCTAAACTCCCACGGCTGCGGTTCGGTATTCAGAAATTCTTTATCTACCGATTCGTCTATCATGCCCGCAATTTTCACGTAGCCACCTAAAGGAAACCAGCCGATACCATATTCGGTATCGCCTATTTGAGTAGAGAATAACTTATAGCCGCCAAAGTCGAAAAAGATATAAAACTTTTCTACGCGAATACCGAAAGCGCGAGCCGCCAAATAATGCCCCAACTCGTGAATAAAAACCAACAAACCTAAACCGAGCAACAACTGCCCTGCCATTACTAATTGTTCCATATTTATTTTATTAGCCTATAGACCACAACCGATAGTCCATAGATTTTATTTTCAAATTTTATACTTCAATAACTTTTCTGCCAGGTTTCTGTCATTGCTTAATCTTGGCACTTTATTTTGTCCGCCCAGCTTCCCTTCCGATTTCATGTATTCAATAAAAGCATCTTTTTGCAATACTGAAATCTTCAATGGTTGTAAAATTTTGCCTTCAATTAAATCGTCATAATAGATGTTCTTCTTGCGAAGCTCATTATCTATCAGGTTGGCAAAGGTAATCAAATCGCCCGGCATGGTGTCAAACGCTATTAACCATTCATGGTAAGGCAGTTCGCCTGCGGTTTGAATCTTAGGCGCAACCGTAAATTCCACCACTTCAGCGGGCATTTGCTTCACGGCTTGCAACAAGGCATGTTCAACTTCTTCAGCAATTACATGCTCGCCAAAAGCCGAAATAAAATGTTTTATTCTGCCGGTAACAATAATCTTATAAGGATTCAGATTTACAAACTTCACCGTGTCGCCAATAATATAGCCCCATAAGCCCGCATTGTTGTTTATAATAATGGCATAGTTTACGCCTGTTTCTACCTGCGACAAATTCAAGCGAGTAGGGTTTTCATTAAAGATTTCATTGGCTGGCACAAACTCGAAAAAGATGCCCGAATTGGCATTGAGTAGCAAACCTTCTTCATGCTGTGAATTTTGATAAGCGATAAATCCTTCGGAAGCCGGGTAGGTTTCTACCGTTGGAATTTTCCTGCCAATGCTTTGTTCCAGCTTGGCTCTGTAAGGCTCAAAATTTACGCCACCGTGCGTAATCAATTTCAGATTGGGAAATATTTCGATAATACGCTTGCCACCTGTTTTTTCATGCAGCCTGTCGAAATACATTTGCATCCAGGGCGGAATGCCGCTAATCATGCGCATGTCTTGCCCAAGTGTTTCATCGGCAATTTTATCTACTTTCGTTTCCCAATCTTCTATGCAGTTGGTTTGCCAGGTGGGTACCTGGCTACGCTTCAGATAAGCCGGAATTTCATGGTTTACAATACCCGATAATCTTCCGGTTTTGATACCAGCCTTCTCTTCCAATTCGGGGCTGCCCGAAAGAAAAATGAGTTTGCCATCCATCATAGAAGTATCGTGTTGCTCTTGCATAAACAACATAATGGCCGCCTGTGCCGAATAGAAATGATTACCCACCGAATCGGTAGTAATAGGAATAAATTTTACGCCCGAAGTAGTGCCCGATGTTTTGGCTAAATATTTTGGCTTGCCTTTCCATAAAATATCAGGCTCGCCTTTTACTACCCTGTCTATGTAAGGTTTCAGTTGTTCATAATCTCTAAGCGGCACCGCCTTTTTGAAATCTTCATAGTTGCTCACTTTTTTTAAGTGATGCTCTTTTCCAAAAACAGTATGCTCACCCGTGGTAATTAGCTGGTGCATAATATTTTCCTGACAGGCAACAGCATTGCTGCTCCACCGCTTCACTCTGTGAGCAACAATTGCTGCATAAGGTTTTATTAAAAGCGATTTTATACCCAAAGCGAAATAAGTAATTGAAAATTTTTCCGAAGATATACTGTAAAGTACTTATTGTAACAGCAGGTTCTAAACTATAATATTGTTGAAAAGAGTGTAATACCGTTTACATTCCAATATTAGTTTAATGCCTTACGGTAGGGAAACTTAGAAAAAGCAAGTGAATAAAATATTGAAAGAATAGTTTCAAAACAGGTTTTCAATTTATTCAGAATGTTCATTGATACCGTTAGCACATCCGTAATAGTCCAATTGCATTGTTCTAAACGGCTGTTGCTACGGCATTATACCGGAAAATATCGGACTATTTTGTTAAATATATTTGGTATAACAACAATCAAATTTTCAATAACATTAGTATAACTTTGTTTAAACTGTTTTGCAATGGCTAAAGACAAAAAAGCACCTCTTGATATTGAAATTGATTTTACGCCACCATCAGCAAGTTTTGTCGAAAATTTATCTAAACCGTTGTATGCATATTTTACTCCTGAATTTTTCGGGTTAGAAAATTTAGATGTAAAAAAGCCCACCTTATATGTTGCCAATCATACCATTTATGGCGTTACCGATGGCACTTTGTATGTAGCCGAAGCGTATTTAAAAAAAGGTATTTACATGCGTGGCTTGGCCGATGATATGCACTTTAAAATTCCGGGATGGAAGAATGTTTTTACCAAATTGGGATTTGCCAGAGGCAGCAGAGAAAACTGTTCTTTGCTAATGAAACAAAATCAACATATTTTGGTGTATCCCGGTGGCAGCAGGGAAGTGTGTAAAAGAAAAGGCGAAGAGTATAAGTTGATATGGAAAGACCGGACAGGGTTTGCCCGCATGGCCATTCAACATGGGTATGATATTATCCCTATAGTAAATGTGGGTGGCGATGATGCTTATGATATTATAAAAAATCCTGAAGAAATTTTATACGAAACTTTCTTCGGAAAAATTTTGAAGAGAACCGGTATCGCAAAAGACTTTCTAAAAAACTATGAAAACCTGCCGCCATTGGCTTATGGCATTGGTAAAACTATTTTTCCGAAGCCTGTAAAATTATACTATGGTTATGGTGAAAGAATTTCTACCAAAGCATTTAAGAAAGATGCGGAAAATAAAGAAGTGCAGTGGCAAATCAGAAATGAAGTGGAATTGTCTATGAATAAAATGATGATTCAGCTACTGGAATACAGAGCCGATGATACCACAAAATTTGAAGGCAGGCACCGGGAATGGTTTATGAAATAGCCTGTCAAAAAACAATCAACTAATCGAATAGCGTACTCGTTTTTTTGATTGCAGTTTCGGGGGTATTTTCCTGATTGTAAAATTTTATTCTTTGCAATGGTTGCGCGCTGAATTTATTGATGCGCTCAATAAAATAATCGGACATCTCGGCAGTATGATGTTTTTCGGGGGTGTGCAGAAAAAAGTATAATTCCTGAAGCCCGTTTGTGAGCCATTGCTCAATTCTATGCAGCCATTCATCCATGCGTTTAAAATCTGTCGCATGCAAATCGTTTCCTGTAAAACGAATAAATGCTTTGGGCAAAGTGAGCCTGTTGTGTAACACATCTCTCCTGCCTGCCACATCGGTTATAACACTTCCTGTGCCATAGCTTTCGAGCATATTAAAAACTTCGGCAGTTATTTTTTTATTCTGAAACCACGCTTCATTTCTCAATTCAACAAACAAAGGAATATCTTTAGAATAACCAGCAACAAACTCTTCCAATTCTTTAAACCTGTTGGGCTTGAAGTAAGGTGGCAGTTGCAGAAAAACTGCCCCTAAGTTTTCTCTAAATTCCCAAATGGCGCTATTGAACATTTGCAGTAAATCATCTTTAGTATTGATATTGCCCGCATGGCTAATTAGCTGTGGCACTTTGGGGAAGAATTTAAAATCTTTCGGCACATTTGCCTTCCATTTGGCAACTTGCGTTAACGATGGAATGCGATAATGCGTTGCATTTAATTCTATGGCGTTAAACTGTTTTCCGTATTCATTTAAAAAATCGGTTTCTCTGGTTCCTTTAGGATATAGCTTTCCAACAAAACCTTTATCGGCCCAAACAGGGCAGCCTATAAATATTTGAGGTTGTATTTTATTTGCCTGCCGCAATACTCTTGCCGTATCTGCATGGTCTTGCGGCAAGGTAAAATCTATATTATCTAAAGAGGGTAATTTTCCGAAATCCATATTTATGTAAATTCAAAAATCTAAGTAACAAACTAAAGAAAATTCCTGCGATTTGATGATGCTCATAAAAAAGTCTTTGGCTTGAAGTTATGCCAATTTGAATTATTAAACCGCATGATTTTTTAAATAATATATGCTAATGCAATTGTGTGGAATATGATGTAAGTTTTGAGGTGTGTATAGCGAAATTTATCAATCATGTTACGAAAAGTATAAAAGTGATTGCGAGTTTTACAGAACACATTGCGAAAAGTATAAAAGTGATAGCAAAAAGTACCGAACGCATTACGATAAGTATAAAGATGAATGCGAAAAGTATAAAAGTAATAAGGAACTTTACCGAACAAGTAGCGGAAAGTATAAAACAAGTAGTAAGAATTATTGATTAACAAGTGAAAATTGTGAAGCAGGTAATAAGAAATATTGGTTGACAAGCGAAAATTACGGGAAAGGTTGGGAGAAAATAAAAACCGCCCGACAACTTTATAAATGATGTGGGTGGTTTTGAAAAGCAAGAAGCCAGTTGTCTGAACTATGATTTATGTGATTGAATGATTTACAGGATTTTTTTATTTGCTACGAAGTCACAAAGGCACTAAGTTTTTTAACTATACAGAAACATAGAAGGTATTAATGATATGGAACGCTGAATACGCAGATAATTATAATGGGTTATGATTTTTTGTTTGCGTTTTAAAATCTTGCTTATCAGTAGACCTTCTTCTGTTTGCCACATTCAGTGGTTTTGCTGCTTTTGTGCCCCACCTCACCATCCACTTTAGCCTTCCGAATAAGCCCGCAAACCCTATTCAGTTAATCTTTCAAATATCTGCAACTTTCAAAAAATCAATATTCCTTTTCAGCCCGGAAAATTTGGTGCGCCTTACGGCACTGTTTTTAAATAATTGCCGGAATACTTCTTCGGTAATTTCGTGCCAGTCGCTTTGGGTCATGTTCAGCAAATCGTCTTTAGGCTGAAACTGCGGCTCGTTATGAGGTTTTGAGAATCTATTCCACGGGCACACCTGCTGGCATATATCACAGCCAAACATCCAGTTCTCCATTTTGCCTTTAAAGGTCGCGGGAATTTCGTCTTTCAACTCTATGGTGAGGTATGAAATACATTTGCTGCCATCTACCTCATAAGGCTTTATGGCATCGGTGGGGCAGGCATCTATGCAGGCGGTGCAGGTGCCGCAGTGGTCTTTCACGGGGCTGTCGTATTCCAGTTCAAGGTCGGAAATAATTTCAGCTAAAAAAAAATAAGAACCCGCATTTTTATTTAACAACAAAGTATTCTTACCCACCCAACCCAGACCTGCTTCTTTAGCCCATACCCTTTCGAGCACGGGTGCCGAATCGACAAATGCCCTGCCATCTATATCGCCAATATGAGTTTCGATGGCTTGTGTAAGGCTTTTCAGCTTGTCTTTAATTACAAAATGATAGTCTTTGCCATAGGCATATTTAGAAATTTTGGGAGCAGTAGCATCACACTGTTCTTTTTCGGTATAATAATTATACATTAACGAAATAACCGACTTAGCACCGGGCACGAGCAATGTGGGGTCGAGACGCTTATCGAAATGCTGCTGCATATAGTGCATGCTGCCATGCTTGCCCTGTTTCAGCCACGCTTCTACCCTATCGGCTTCTTCATTGAGCCTTCTCGCAGCGGCAACACCCACATACGAAAAGCCTAAGCCATAAGCTGTTTCTTTAATAAAACGGGTGCGCTGCTGAAAATTCATAGTAGTATGGCTATAATTTATTTAGCCGAATTGCTTTTAATCTCTTCTATCAATGCTGAAATAGAATTGTTATCGGGTTTTATCTGAATAAAATTGCCTCTGCCAACAAAGGCCAGTTTTTTCATTAAGCGGAAGGCTTTTGTATCGTTGCCAAAACCTACAATAGACAGCTTGATACCCATTTCAGCCTTCTTCTTAATTAAAGCAATTAAGACGCTTTCGTCATAATCGGGGTTATTAAATAAACCATCGGTTGCCAATACGATTTGGTTATTACCATTAAAAGCATAATGCTGTTCAGCCAACGCATAAGCTGTTTCGATGCCTTTCACGCCATTAGTCCAGCCTTTGGTTTGCAGGCTATCTACACTTTTATGTAATTGTTCTTTTTTATCGGCAGTAACGCCCGTAAAAATGGTAGTGGGTACCGCTGCATAAGTAACCATAGAAAGTTTATCAATGCCCCGCAACACTTCCAACAATTCTTTCATCGACTTTTTCAGCAAAGGCAATTTATCAAGCGATTTCATAGAGCCTGAAGCATCAATAAGAAACACAATATTGTTGGGATTATACTTTTCGGCAGGCAACAGCTTTGTTTCGGGCTGTGGTATATCAGGCTGAATAATATTGGCAGGCAGCTTAGTTTCAGGTGTTCTTTCTTTAATAACAATGTCTTCAGATGTTTCGGCAGCAACAACCGTTTCTGCGGTATCTTCTTTGGTTTCAGCTACTACAGGTTCTTTATAAGTATTGTCTCTGCGCAATTCTACGGTAACAGTGCCTGTGTTTTTATTGAGATAAAATATTCTCAATTCGGGATGATAGCCTTTTTTGTATAACAGAATATCGTGCAGGCCCAACATGATTTTAGAAGCGCTTTGCCCCGACTTATCGGTAATGCTGTTGTACTCGCCATCATTACCCAATATTTTAATTTCAACCGCCTCAATAGGTTGTTTGGTGACAGAATCTATAACCAATATAGTTTGGTTGAATGATTGTTGCTGGGCAAAAGTTTTTTTAGAAACCGTGGGGCAACTAATCAAGGCATCGGCACTGATGCTGGAAATGTCGCCTTGTATTTTCAGCATAAGGGGTTGGTCAGAAACATTGACATACACTTTTGTTTCTTTCTGAAAACTACCCGGCAAAGAAGTGTAGTAATAAACCGTGATAGTGGCGCTTTCATTTTTATTTACGGGCGCTGTGGGTAATTCTACCAGCAAATCTTCCATAGGAAAAGTGGGCAAAAACACCAGTGGCTTATCGCCTTTATTAACTATAGTGAAAGTGGCGGGTGGATTTTTCCAGTTAGACACATCGCCATAATTATAAACCGATGGGCTTACTACAATATTTTTTATCTGCGCCTGAACGAGTAAAACAGAAAGTATAAAAACAGCAAGCAACCTTAGTTTAAGTATCATGGTTCTAAAATAGAACAAAGATTAAACCAAAAAAAATGGCTCACCGAAATAAATCGAATGAGCCATTACCCAACACACAAAAACCAACTCTTTTAGTAAAACGAATTACGTGTTACCATTTGTATTCTTTCACGTTCAACCGTGTATGACTGAATCATTTTTTCAAAGTCTTCTAAGTATTCGTTAAACAATTTATGAGAATCGGTACTTAAAGTTACCGCCAATATAGATTTGCTTTCGGGAATATAGGCTACCGCCTGGTAAGCGGCATCGGCAGCGCTGTAAATATGCTTGTAAAAAGCTACCGACCTGTCGTTATCAATACTTAAAGCAGGCATGTTTTTAATTTCAAACCTGTCTGAAGCAAATTCGCGATAGCTATCAAGTTCAAATTTGATGATGTTTTCAATAGAATCTTCGCGCATATTAGATTCAATGAAATAAAATCCTAAAGAAATTTCGTTAGTTGTGGCAGCCGGAGTGAGCGCAGCGTTATATAAGTCTTCGCTGGAAGCCACCCATTTACCGGAAACAGTAATTGACTTGGTAGATTTTACGGTATAAACCTGTGAAGTATTAGTGAGAATGGTTTGTGCATTTAGTGTAGAAACTGCTGCAATAAAAAGTAAACTCCAAACCATCACACCCCTCATAGTAACCCATTTGAGGTCTTCTACGGAAATGAAAAAAAAATGTTACGCTGCAATAAAAACTTCGGAAGTTGTTACTCTACCAATCCTCTGCCCGTTTTAATTATTTTGCCTTCATGTTTAAACTGACGCATTAATTTATCTAACAAGCCGTTAATGAAATCTTTGCTTTTTGGGGTCGAGTATTCTTTGGCAATATCAATGTATTCGTTAATAGAAACTTTAACGGGAATATTTTCAAAATATAACATTTCGCAAAGAGCAAGGCGCATTAATATCATATCTAATTGTGCTACACGCTCGGCATCCCAGTTTTCTAATTGCGGTTCAATGAGTTTTATCAGTAACTCTTTGGTATTGTTGGTTTTCTCAAATAATTCCTGCCCGAAAGATTCCTGCTCGCGAGTATCAACCAATTCAGTCAACAACTTATCGTAAGGCTTCTTAGCAAAATCGTCTAAAAACTCTTTGGTGATAAAATGTATCAGCACAATATCATCATCGAGATTGGCAAAATGCTCTTCAATATGCTCTTCATACAGCGGACTGGCAAGCATTACATCGTGGTAGAGAATTTTGTATATATCAATATCGTTTTCGAGGCTGCTGCCTTCAGTAATACTGTATAATTTATACTCGTCTTTTTCATAAAGCCCTTTAAATAAGCTGCGCACCAATTCAGCATTATCGATATTCAGCAAGTTGCGGTCTTTAATTTCTTTATTAAAAGCGCCACTTGCGTTTATGGTACCTGCAAATATGTTATCGCTGAATTTGGTAGAGAAGTTTAAATCGTCTTTACTTGGTAAGTGTTTTCCTTTTCTGATTTTATCTTCTACCAAAACATATTGCGCTACTTTGGTAAACAAATAAAGGTTATACAACACGGCAGTGTAAGTTGCCTGTACTGATTTTGCTAAGGCTCTCTCGGCCGCGTGTAAGCTTGGGTAGGCTTGCTGTTCCCAGGCATAAATGGTTTGCATTACTTTAATCCTGATATTTCTACGGCTCTGCATTGATTCGTTTAGGTAAGTAGTAAGATTATTTTTTAGTTTTTATAAGCGCGATAGACTGAATGCGTTCTTCAGCCAGTTTTACAGCGGCTTTATGGGTAGAAATATTTTCATCTTTCGCTTTCTGAAAAATTTCTAAGGTGCGGTCGTAAATCTTTTCAGTTCTGTAAAAAGATTGCTCACGGTTATAACCCACTACTTCTTGGTAGCAATTAATAACGCCACCCGCGTTAATCAAAAAATCGGGCGCATACAAAATGCCTTTTTCTTTCAGCATATTGCCATGTTCTTCTTCATGCTCTAACTGATTATTTGCAGCACCGGCAATAATATGGCATTTCAATCTCGAAATGGTATTACTATTAACCGTTGCACCCATAGCGCATGGCGCGTAAATATCAATATCTAAGTCGTGAGAGGTTTCCCTGTTTACCGCTTCAACCACAGGTATTTTCGCGGTAAGATTTTTAATTTTAAACTGATTGATATCGGTAACATATACTTTAGCGCCTTCTGCCGCCAATCGTTCTGCTAAGTGAGAACCCACAGAGCCGATACCTTCAACCAAAATCTTTTTTTCATTCAGGCTATCGCTGCCATAAACAGCCTTTACGCTGGCTTTAATACCTAAATACACCCCATAAGCGGTAACAGGAGAAGGGTCGCCACCGCCACCTAAATGTTCGGGCTTGCCTGCAACATGCTTGGTTTGCAGCGATATGTATTCCATATCCTGCGAATTGGTATTTACATCTTCAGCGGTAATGTATTTGCCATTAAGCGATTCTACAAATTTGCCATAACGCCTCCAAAAGGCTTCTGATTTTAATTTTTCAGGGTCGCCAATAATTACAGCTTTGCCACCACCTAAATTTATACCACTAATGGCAGCCTTGTAAGTCATGCCGCGCGAAAGGCGTAACACATCGGTTATGGCATCGGCTTCATTGGCATAATTATAAAAGCGCGTGCCGCCTAAAGCGGGGCCTAAAACTGTATTATGAATCCCGATAAGGGCTTTTAAACCAGTGGGTTTATCATAACAAAACACCAAGTTTTCGTGTTCTGTAGTATCGAACGTTTTGAAAATTTCAACCGTTTCGCTTTGGGAAAGAACGTGCTGTGCAGCTTGCATCAGAAATTATTTTTGTTTTTGTATCATTGCTGACGGGTGCAAAGCTAAAGCTAACTTTAGAATAATGAAATACTTATTTACACTGAACCATTATTTTTTAAAATACAAGTGGCGGTTATCGTTAGGTATTTTATTTGTAGCTGTTTCAAACTTATTTAGTGTACTATCGCCACAGGTAATAAGATATTCTTTCGATTTGGTGAAAGAGAATATTGGCTACTACCAACTGTTTTCGGGTTTTAATCTTCAAGCAGATTTTTACAATGTATTTAGCAGTGTATTATTTTTCTTTGGTGTAACCGTTTTGTTTTTAGCCTTGTTGAAAGGCGTATTTATGTTCTTTATGAGGCAAACCATCATAGTTATGTCGCGCCATATAGAATACGACATGAAGAATGAAATGTATGCTCAATATCAAAGATTAAGCACCGCTTTTTATCGCAGAAACAATACCGGAGATTTAATGTCGCGTATTTCTGAAGATGTTTCAAGAGTGCGCATGTACACGGGGCCTGCAATTATGTATGCCATGAACTTAATTGTGTTGTTTGTATTTGTTATTGCCGCCATGATAAGCGTTAATCCTGAATTAACCTTGTATGTATTAATTCCGCTGCCTGTTCTTTCTGTTTCCATTTATTATGTAAACAGCATTATAAACGAGAAAAGCGAAAAAATTCAGCAAAAACTATCTTCATTAACTACTGAAGCGCAGCAGGTTTATTCGGGTATAAGAGTGCTGAAATCTTATGTGAAAGAAAAAATGTTTTTAAATCTTTTTGAAAAAGATGCTGAAGCCTATAAACAAGCCTCGCTGGGCCTGGTAAGAATAGAATCTTATTTCAACCCGCTAATGATGTTGCTGGTGGGGCTTAGTACTATTATTACCATTTATGTTGGCGGCATTCAGGTTATAAAAGGTGCAATATCACCGGGCAATATTGCCGAGTTTGTTATGTATGTGAATATGCTCACCTGGCCGGTAACGGCTCTCGGCTGGATTGTTTCTATTACCCAACGTGCCGCTGCCTCTCAAAAAAGAATCAACGAATTTTTACACGAGCCTGTAGATATTGAATCGCCCAATAACACCAAATTCGATTTAAACGGCAGTATAGAATTTAAGAATGTTTCGTTTACTTATCCCGATACAGGTATTAAAGCCTTGCAAAACGTATCGTTCAAAATTGAGAAGGGAAAAAAACTTGCCCTGCTGGGAAGAACAGGTTCGGGCAAAACTACCATTGCCGAATTGCTATTGAGAATGTATGACATATCATCGGGCGAAATTTTGATAGACGGGAAAGACATTCGCCAGTTAAATTTAAGCAGCCTGCGCAAACAAATAGGTTATGTACCTCAAGATGTTTTTCTTTTTTCAGATTCTATTGAAAAAAACATCGCTTTTTCAGATGCCGCTAATATTAAACCTGAAACAGCCGCTAAGAACGCTTCGGTGCATAATGATATTCTGGATTTTAAAGAGCAATATAACACCGTAGTGGGCGAGAGAGGTATTACACTTTCGGGCGGACAAAAACAGCGTATATCTATTGCCCGCGCCATCATTAAAAATCCTTCCATTATTATTTTAGACGATTGCCTTTCGGCAGTAGATACCAAAACCGAAAAAACCATTTTAACCAATTTAAGAGATGTGCTGGCAAATAAAACATCTATCATTATTACCCATAGAATTACCTCTATGATAGATTTTGATAAAATTATAGTTTTAAATAATGGCGCCATTGCCGAACAGGGAACGCATGAAGAATTGATAAAAAACAAGCAACTTTATGCAGAAATGTATGAAAAACAACATTTAGATGAAAATATTTTAAGCTAACTGTTTGTTTTTCTGATTTATTTCAAATTACTTTGTTAGCTGAAACTATTTAAACCCGAAATTAAACACAGTGGAAAACGACAACTCTAGACAAGAATCAGGCAGCGTTTATTCAAAAAAAGTCCGTGCCGGAAGAAGAAGAACTTATTTCTTTGATGTGAGAAATACAAAGGGTAGTGACTTTTTCATTACTATTACTGAAAGCAAAAAGAAATTTAACGAAGATGGTTATGAGCGTCACAAAATCTTTTTGTACAAAGAAGATTTCAACAAATTCGTAGAAGCCATGAACGAAACGGTAGATTATGTAAAAACCGATTTACTGCCTGAATATGACTTTGATGAGTTTAGCAAAAACGAAGACTATCGTAATAATAATGACGATTTTACCGATGACCGCCCTTCAAGAGGTAGCGCTTCCTATACTGAAACACCCAAAGTAGAAGAAACCACACCGCCACCTGCCGCTGATACCGGCAGCGCTACACCTACATTTAATGATGATGACGACTTGTCTTTATAGTCACCAATTTTCTTAAAATATTTTATACTGAAACAGCCGGTTTTTTGCCGGCTGTTTTTTTTCGTAAAAGAGTAAAAAATGTTAAACCTGATTGCTGTCTTTAGTAATAGTGTTCAAAAACCTTTAGTTTCGCATACACAATTATGGATGAGGCAATTTTAAATAAATATGAAGTGGTGGTGGGCTTGGAGGTACACGCCCAGTTACTTACCAAAAGCAAAGCGTTTTGCAGCGATGCTACCGATTTCGGCTCAAACCCCAATACACAAATAAGCCCTATCACGCTGGGGCATCCCGGCACATTACCCATGTATAACAAAACCGCTTTAGACTATGCCATTAAAATGGGGCTGGCTTGTGGCTGCGATATTACCGAGGTAAATATTTTTGCCCGCAAAAATTATTTTTATGCCGACTTGCCTAAAGGTTACCAAATTTCTCAGTTTAATACTCCGCTATGTACCGGTGGGCATATTGAAATTGAAACCGGGCAAGGTAAAAAGCAAATTGCCCTCACAAGAATACATTTAGAAGAAGATGCGGGAAAGAGTATTCACGATATAGACCCTTATTATACTTTAATAGATTTGAACCGTGCAGGCGTGCCTTTAGTTGAATTGGTTTCTGAACCCGACATTCGTTCGTCAGATGAAGCATATCAGTTTTTGACAGAAGTAAGAAAACTGGTGCGTTATATTGGTATTTGCGATGGCAATATGGAAGAAGGCAGCATGCGTTGCGATGCCAACGTTTCAGTGAGAATAAAAGGTGCAACTGAATATGGCAATAAAGTAGAGGTAAAAAACATGAACTCTATCCGCAACGTGAAACGCGCCATCGATTTTGAAGTGAAACGCCAAATAGAATTGGTTGAAAAAGGCGAAAATATTTCTCAGGACACACGCAGTTTCGATGCGGTAAATGGCACCACTTTTTCATTAAGAAGCAAAGAGCTGGCACATGATTATCGTTATTTTCCCGAGCCAGATTTACCCCCATTAATTGTTACGGCTGAAAAGGTGGCGGAAGTGCGCAAACAAATGCCTGCATTGCCTAAAGAGTTGATACATAAATTTCAGCATGAGTTTGGTCTTTCAGAATATGATGCAAAAGTGTTGAGCGATGAAAGAGAAATTGCCGAATATTTCCTTGCGGTAGTGAACGTAAATAAAAATTATAAATCGGCTGCCAACTGGGTGATGGTGAATGTAAAATCTTATTTAAACGAAAATGCCATTAGCTTAGAGCAGTTTAATATTAAACCTGAAACTATCGCTGCCATTATTCAATTAATTGATTCGGGAAAAGTGAGCCATTCGGCTGCTTCGCAAAAAATATTTCCTGAGTTAATAAAGCAACCCGGTAAATCACCTGAACAATTAGCAAACGATATGAACCTGATTCAACAATCTGACGAAGCGGAAATAACGCAATTTATTACGCAGGCCTTAGCTAAGTTTCCCGATAAAATTCAGGAATATAAAGACGGTAAAAAAGGCTTAATGGGCTTATTTATGGGCGAGGTAATGAAACTGTCTAAAGGCACTGTTGACCCTAAAGTGGCAACACAGTTGCTGATTAAAGAACTTGAAAAATAAAACGAACTTCAACCAATATCTACACACAAAATGAATGTAATGAAAAACCTGTTTTTTGTTCTTGTCTTATTTATAATTGCTTCGTGCGCTAATGAATCAAACAGCAATGCCGCGCAAATAGCCTATGAAATAGAAGGCGCTTTCAGCAACCACACCGGCAGTTTCCCAATATATTTAGATAAACTTTCTTATAACGGCAGCCAAACCATAGATACCGCTATTGTGGCTGCCGATGGCAACTTTAAAATGAAAGGTACTGTTCCGCAGGCAGGTTTATATATGTTAAGAGTAAGCCAAGAGCGTTCCTGGGTAATGATAGTAGATAAAGAGAAAGTAAAATTCACTGCCGACTATAATGACATATTCAATTACACACTTTCCAGCGCGCCAAATAAAGTGCTTTCCGGTTTCGTAAACAATATAGGCAAAGAGCGTAACGGGCTGCAAGAGTATCAAAATACCTTCATGCAGGCGCAAATGATGGGTGATGCCGTATCTATGCAAAATGCACAGAACTTATATAACGAAGCAGTATTAAAATATAATGGTGCAATTCAGGCTATGGCAGATACCACTAAATTTCCATTAGTAGGCTTGTTTGCAATTACTATGTTAAATATGGAGCAAAATGCTGTTTATGTTGAAAAATATGCACAAAAAATAAAGAAAGAATTACCCGATAATGAATTGGCTAAAGAGTTTGTTGCCCGTGTTGAAAGCGAAACAAAAATTGCTGTAGGAAAAGCCGCGCCTAATTTTCAGTTGAAAAACATGAAAGGCGAAACGGTTTCTTTGGAAGATGCCAAAGGAAAAGTAATCCTGTTAGACTTTTGGGCTTCCTGGTGTCGCCCGTGCCGTATGGAAAACCCTAATGTGGTAAGATTATATAATCAATACAAAGACAAAGGCTTTACAGTATTCAGCGTATCGCTCGATAATAATTTACAGAAATGGGTGGGCGCCATTGAGCAAGATAAATTAACTTGGCCACATCATGGCAGTAATTTATTAGGCTGGCAGTGCCCTGTAGCACAACAATATAAAGTTTCTTCAATTCCTCAAACATATTTGGTCGATAAAAACGGCATCATTATCGGGAAAAACCTGAGAGGTATCGACCTTGAGAATAAACTGACAGAAATATTTAAATAGGAATGTAACCTTACCGGGCATTTTTCCGTAATAGAGGGAAAGTATGTTTGCATACTTGTGACTATGAAAGAAAGGAGGGGCTATGAGGAGTGTGATTTTAGAAAAAGGCAAAAGCCTTTTTAAGTGCAGAGAATTGGATATTAGTGAATATCATTTCAAAATAAAGACGTTAGAAGAAGCGCAACAGCTTTCTGTAGAAATTGCTAACGATACTTCAAATCCGAACGAAAATCTGGTTATTTGTGAACTACTCAACAATGCTATTGAGCATGGTAACTTGGGTATTACCTACGATGAAAAATCTGAATTAATTGAAAAGGATATTTTTTTGGAAGAAATAGAAAGAAGGCAAAAACTTTCAGAAAACAAAGAGAAATATGCCGAAGTAATTATAAAGAAATGTCTCAAAGGCGGCATGGTAGTAACCATTACCGATCAAGGGAAAGGATTCGATTTCAACAAATATCTTTCTATAGATAATTCAAGGCTTTTTGAAAGCCACGGCAGAGGTATTGCAATAGCAAACACGATATTGAAAATTCAGTATTTTGATAAAGGAAATAAAGTGGTTGTTTATTTTCCGGATTAAGAGCCTGTTTAAAATTGTAAATTTCTTCAATGTCTCCCGATGAATATCCTATCGTGTGGACATAAATACCATAAGGTAAAATATTTAACCACAATAGAAACATAGATTTGGTATAATGTACGATTTACTGCTATTGTATTCCCGCTTTGCGGGACTATGATTGCCTGATGCCTGTTTTAAGCAAACCATAGTCCCGCAAAGCGGGAACACAATAGCAGGCTCAGACCTTAATAATAAAGTCAAAACACTATG